>NZ_DASQZC010000374.1:0-30822 GCF_035638895.1 Nostoc sp.
ACTACTCAGGGTTTTTGCCTGATACACAGAAGCAAATCAGTCATGAAACACAAACCTTATAAATAATATGAATATCAGAAATTTTACAATTTGACACAACTTTTCTCAGAAATGTAAAAAAATTTAGTCTACCTCGACGTAGATAGGGAACTCATTCCCAAAAGGTGAAAAACAGGCAGGGAGCAGGGGAGAAAGAGGACAGAGGGGCAGGGGAAGCAGAGGGAGCAGGGGGAGAAAAGAATTACTGAACAATAACCCTCTTTGCTCAAGAGCCTTGCCTGCCTCCTCTGCTTATCCGAACCGTATTTGGGGAAAAAGAATTTTTATCAGCCACTGAGTGTAGAAATTTAAGACTTAGCGCCCTAACAAATTATACAAGTAGCAGGAACAGGGAAGGGGGCGGTTGAGTTTTTGTCAACAATGTTTGGTAAAATGTGGATGGTTACTTCGCCGCCACAGTCGTTGATACACCTCTGGAAAACTATGTGAAACGTTGGACAAGGAAAAAGGAAGTTGGCACATCTTGGCTAATACAAATAGCCTGTGTGGTTTGTCCCTTAGTCCAAGTAAGGCATCATCCGGGACAGTAAAATTTGTAGGGTACAGAGTAAAAAATTCATCGTCTACGGTAAAGTATACCGTGGACTTAAGACAGAGCTTCAATGCCTCCTAAGCAATAGCTGATTGGTATAGAAGCACACACTCTATGCAAAAGCATTAAGTGTGCAAGTATGTGACAGCGAGTATCTCACGGGGCAATGGTAGTTCAATGACGGCATCAACAACGATTAACAAAGGCGATCGCCTCCTGCATCAAAATGTTCTCGGTTCTCGTCGGTTCAGTAATTACTGCTGGGCAACTATCGTTACCTTGGGAGCAAGCGGCTTTTTATTGGCTGGGATATCCAGTTATTTAAAAATTAATTTACTCATAGTTTCCGATCCAACTCAACTGGTATTCGTCCCCCAAGGATTGGTAATGGGGCTATATGGTACTGCTGGCTTGCTATTAGCTACATACCTGTGGCTAGTGATTTTATGGGACGTAGGAGGCGGTTACAACGAATTTAATCAGGAAACTGGCACAATCAAAATATTCCGTTGGGGATTTCCTGGCAAAAACCGCCGGATTGAGATTGACGGCCGCATACAAGATGTGCAGTCCGTGCGAATAACCGTCAAAGAAGGCCTTAATCCCCTTCGCGCCCTCTATCTTCGCATTAAGGGCCGGCGAGATATACCCTTGACACGGATTGGACAACCGTTATCTTTAACAGAGTTGGAAACAGAAGGCGCAAAATTAGCACGCTTTTTGGGAGTGTCACTAGAAGGACTTTAATTAATTGGGTATGGAGCATTGGGCATTGGAAGAGAAGAACTCAAGACCAATGACCAATGATTAACGATAAGATACTCTGGGTGAACTACTCAGACTTGCCTGCGGCTGGAGTCTGAGCTTCCCAACTCATCGGGAACAGCCTCAAAAAACGCAAATAGTTTTTTTTGGTCTTACATTCCCTCCAAGGGCAGGAATCTTGGTTCCCAAGACCCAAATCTTTCCCTTCTCCCAAGGGGAGACGCCAAGGGCGATGCGACACTTACCTATATAGCTTGGTTTTCGCTTACGGCATTGGTGGTCAAGACGAATATCTTACCAGAAAATCTTGGGTATTCGTCATCCATCTGGTATAAATTTATTGCTGATGCAAAAAATCAATACCAGATGCAATCCTCATCCCCCGCTCCCTATGCCCACCCTACGAGTAGGTTGAGGGTGGGAACTTCCGCGATCCATTAAACCAGTAACTGGCAATGCGTTTAAAAATTTCACAATTTTTGTTTTCTCTTGTGATTATCAGTGCTTTGATGTTGGGAGGATGTTCAACACAGCAAGTCGCTTCTAATACATCTTCTCCAATCTCGACAGCTACCTCGACCACAAACGAGGCAAGCACCAAGACAACTACTGAAGCAACATCTGTATCTCAAACTAATAGTGATATTCCTGGACTGGCAGATTTACCACGCCTCGAAGGCAAGGCTACTGTGGTGCTAACGGTTAAAGGCTCACCGATTACTATCGAAGTAGACGGCACTGATGCCCCCATTACAGCTGGCAACTTCGTAGATTTAGTGCAGAAGGGTGTCTACGATGGTTTAGTTTTCCATCGAGTTGTACGCGAACCCCAACCCTTTGTAGTTCAGGGGGGCGATCCTCAAAGCAAAGACCCAAAAGTTTCAGCAGACAGATTAGGAACTGGTAGCTATATTGACCCAAAAACGGGAAATGCTCGTTATATACCTTTAGAAGTTAAGGCGAAAGGTTCAGATACTCCGATTTACAATAAACCCTTTGATGCTACTGCTCAAGCCGTAGTATTACCCCATAAACAGGGTGCAGTAGCGATGGCGCGATCGCAAGCACCAGACTCGGCTTCTGCTCAGTTTTACATTGCTTTAGCAGATTTGGCATTCTTGGATGGTAACTATGCCGTGTTTGGCAATGTCACTCAAGGCTTTGATGTAGTGAACAAAATTCAGCAAGGCGATCGCATTGACTCCGCTAAAGTCACACAAGGTGCTGAAAATCTGAAAATACCCGGACAGTAGGAGGAAGAGGGCAGGGGGAGCAGGGGAGGCAGAGGAAGCAGGGGGAGAATAACTACAAACTCCTAACTTTTAACTCCTAACTCCTAAATTTAGTGAAAGTTCTTGTCACTGGTATTGGTTTAATTTCCGCCTTGGGCGGAAGCTTAGAGGATAGTTGGCAAAATTTGATCGCAGGTAAATCTGGAATTCGATTACATCAACCATTTCCAGAACTTTCACCACTTCCTCTAGGTTTGATTAGTCAACAACCATCTGAGTTAACAATGTTGACTCAGATGGTTGTTGCTTCTGCTTTGCAAGATTCTGGGTTAGTTCCACATGCAGCTGATTGTGCTGTAGTCATTGGATCGAGTCGCTCTTATCAAGCATCTTGGGAGAGGCTGGCGCGGCAAATGTATAAAGATGCGGAAAATTTGCCCGTTTCTGATTTTGAAAATTGGTTAGATATATTACCTCACATGAATGCGATCGCAGCTGCAAGACAAATCGGTGCATCAGGTATAGTTTTGGCACCGATGGCAGCTTGTGCAACTGGAATTTGGGCGATCGCTCAAGCAGCTTTGCTTATCCAAACTGGGCAATGTCAACAAGTGATCGCTGGCGCAGTGGAAGCGCCGATTACACCCCTAACTTTGGCTGGGTTTCAGCAGATGGGTGCTTTGGCGAAAACTGGGGCTTATCCCTTTGATTTGCACCGGGAAGGCTTAGTGTTGGGCGAAGGCGCAGCTGTGTTTGTCTTGGAATCAGCAGAGTTAGCAAAGCAGCGTCAAGCAAAAGTGTATGGTGAAATTCTCGGTTTTGGCTTAACTAACGACGCATATCATGGTAATTCACCAGAACCTGAAGGGAAAAGTGCGATCGCTGCCATCAAACAATGTCTAGAACGTAGCTGTCTCTCACCAGCCGATATTGATTACATTCATGCTCATGGCACAGCTACCCAGCTAAATGACCAAATGGAGAGCATGGTAATCCAGCGTTTGTTTCCCCAAGGGGTGGCAGTTAGTTCCACCAAGGGAAGCTCGGGCCACACATTAGGAGCATCTGGAGCTTTAGGTGTAGCTTTTTCTCTCATGGCATTAAAGCATCAAATTTTACCACCTTGTGTAGGATTGCAGCAGCCAGAATTTAATTTGGATATCGTTACATCTGCACGTTTAAGTAAAATTAGGCAAGTGCTATGTTGCAGTTTTGGCTTTGGGGGACAGAATGCAGCGATCGCACTAGCAAAGTAGAAACTTGTCAGTTTAACTATCTGACCGACATCATAAGCTCTTGCGCCTTTAATTTGCACTAATATTTTTTCAATATGATTGTGGGGTGGGCATCTTGCCCGCCCTGATAATGCAAGTTGTAAACGTAACAGCTTATATAAGTTTTAGTTAAGCATTTGTTTCTGATGTATAAACACCCTGTTTTTGCAGCTATACCAGGATATAAAATATAAAACTGTAACAAAAACTACAAAATTCCTATTTTCCGAAAAAAAAGGATAAGCTAAATACAGATGATATCCGGTTCGTAAAGATACCGTGATTAGGAGAAAATTTTATGATTTCAAAATCCCTGTTGCTGCCAGAACCTGCTTCTCCAGCGCATATATGCCCATTTGATCAAGCCTGTAGCTACTTAGAAGCGGCAGCTAAAGAATTAAATTTAAATCAGGGTTTGCTGGAAATTCTTAGCCACCCGCGTAAGGTTGTGACGGTTTCGATCCCCGTGAAATTAGATAATGGGGAAATACAGGTTCTTGCTGGACACCGGGTGCAGCACTCCGATGTTTTAGGCCCCTATAAGGGCGGAACCCGTTACCATCCGGCTGTGACATTACGGGAAGTATCCGCTCTAGCAATGCTGATGACCTGGAAATGTGCTTTGTTAGGTATTCCTTACGGTGGTGGGAAGGGTGGCATTCCCATAGATCCAAAACGCTACAGTGTTGGCGAATTAGAGCGAATCACCCGCCGTTATATCAGCGAGTTGATTAAAGATATTGGGCCTGCTGTAGATATTCCTGCCCCAGATGTGGGTACTTCGTCCCGTGAGATGGCTTGGATGATGGACACTTACTCTGTGAATGTTGGTCATGCTGTACCAGGGGTTGTAACTGGGAAACCAGTTTCTATTGGTGGTTCGCTAGGACGGGAAATGGCAACCGGACGTGGCGTGATGATTATTGTCCGTGAGGCGCTGGCACAGCAAGGTAAATCTTTAGCAGGAGTGAGAGTAGCTATTCAGGGTTTCGGTAACGTTGGTAGTGCCGCAGCAGAATTATTACATCAAGCAGGCGCGAAAGTTATTGCTGTTTCAACGGGTGCTGGAGGAATATTTTCCGAAGTCGGTCTTGATATTCCCAGGTTGAAAGTCTATGCTGCTGAAAATCGCAAGAGTATTGTAGGTTTCCCGCAATCTGTACCAATTAGCAATGCAGATTTATTAACTTTGCCCTGCGATGTTTTAATACCAGCAGCTTTAGAAAACCAAATCACTGAAGAAAATGTGAATCAAGTGCAAGCGCGAATTGTTGCAGAAGCGGCTAATGGGCCGATTACCCTTGAGGCTAACTTGGCGTTAGAGGCGCGGGGTGTGACAGTGCTACCCGATATATTGGCGAATGCTGGCGGTGTGGTAGTCAGCTATTTAGAGTGGGTGCAGGGTCTTTCCTACGTATTTTGGGATGAGGAGCGCGTTAACCGCGAAATGGAGCATTTGATGGTACAAGCTTACCATCGGGTGATTCAGCAGTCGGAGGTACGGCAAATTCCTCTGCGATTAGCTGCTTACACTATAGGGGTAGGTAGAGTGGCTCAAGCGCTGACTGACAGAGGTCTTTATCCTTAAGATTTAGGCATACACAGCAGGTTTTTAATTGAATAAATATGTAGGGGCACAACAATATAATATTGTGCCCTTATATATTATTAATAGCGAGTATTTTTATTAAGCGATCGCTACAAAATGACTAGTACTAAGTGTCTGTTCTCTGACAATCATCCACTCAGTACATTCTTTATCTAACCAAGCTTAATTTTGTGCAACTTCACAAATAATTAGTATTAGTAATCATTGTCCAGAAGGTGCAGCAGCATGAATCAAATCTGGCTTCTCGTCACTAGGAGGACGCTCAATAGTTTGATCCGATGTGGGGCGTTGATGGCGATCGCTAGTTTGGATCTGCACAGGTTGACGCATCTCAATTGACTGGTAAAGCGCTTGAATGATCGAAACGTCAATCAAGCCTTCTGTCCCAGATGGCTCTGGGTCTTTATCTTCGAGAATACAATCAGAGAAGTAAGTAAATTCAGCCGCTAGTTGATCGTGATCCTCAAAGGTACGCTCTTGGGTTTCACCATTAATTGTCAGGTAATGCTTGATTTCTCCCTGCCAAGGATATGCAGGATGTACTCGTAAATCGCCTTGAGTACCTATAATCTGATAGGTTGAAACACTTGCCCCTCCAAAGCTAGAGGTAAATGTTGCCAATCGCTCATTCGGGAAACGTAAGATGACACTAGCCATTTCTTCTACTTCGCTGAAGCGTTGTTCTCCGTTATTGGCAGCTACAGCAAATACTTCAGTTGGTTCATCTTGAAATAGGTAACGTGCAGCATTAATGCAGTAGATGCCAATATCATAGAGCGTCCCACCACCTGTAATATTTCGTAAACGAATATTGCCTCCTTCTACTTGCTGAGTAAAAACCGAGTTGAAAATTCGTGGTTCACCAATTTGCTTTGAACGCAAAATTTCAACTGCTTGTAAATTGGCTTTTTCTAAATGTAAACGGTAGGCAATCATCAGCTTCACATTATTGTCATTGGCAGCTTGAATCATTGCCTCACAATCTTTTTCTGTTACTGCCATTGGCTTTTCACATAATACATGAATTGCCTGATTAGCAGCCCGCACAGTATAGTCACAATGCAAGTGATTCGGCAGCGCAATATAAACTGCATCAATCTCGCCACTTGCCAAACAGTCCTCATATTCTTCGTAAGAGTAAGTATGATCTATACCATACTTTTTGCTCAGTTCTTCGTTTTTAGTGGGGTCATCTGAAACTAGTGCCACTAATTCTGAGTTTTCGGTGTTGGCAAACGAAGGTAAGGCAGCTTCTTGGGCAAACCAACCTAAACCAACGACAGCGTAGCGAATTTTGCGTTTACCATTTGTAGCGGTCATTTTTCTACTCCCTGATGAAGGAACAATTTCGTAATTTTTATGCACTAATTACGTGCAAAGATGGCTAAATGTTTATACAAACACTTTGGAAAAGTGTATTGTTACATCTTGTATATTCTCAACGACTTGTTAAATTAAAACCTCATTCTTTCAGTAAGCTTTAGTTTAGACTTAAGGAATATTTGCGGTATTGCACCTTAACTGAAACTCATAACCTCAGAATGATGGATACTGAGTATATAGCGTTAGCAGCCTAAGGCTATGACCCAAACCTTGAATGTCAGTTGAAAATTCCCACACATTTATTTGGTGCAGCCTTACAAAGAAGTGGTAGAAATCCTGAACATAACTAATTTGTGCTTGTATTTTATGTTACGACAAACAAGACAAATAAATACTTGGTACTTATGTAAACTAACCTCTCCCAACAGTGATTATTGCTTCTGCGTCAAGCGTTTGATAACTCCACAGATGACTTTCGCCCTGGACAGTGGGAAGCTATTGAAGAATTACTTCAGGAGCGATCGCGTTTACTTGTTGTCCAACGCACTGCTTGGTGTAAAAGTCTAGTTTATCCCTTTATTCTTAATTATTTATAGCAACCAAAAGATGCAAAAGCTCTGGCGGAATGTCTGGATGTCAGACTATCTCAAATGCAGGATTGGTTAAATAGGGCTGTGAATGAAGGTAAGGTTAGAAAAATTAATAAACCAGTCCCTTATATAATTAATCAACCAATAACTCAACTTTCTTTATTATGATGGTGTTAAAGAGAGTATTTTTATTTTGGTGAGAGATTAGAGGCAATTCTGAGTATTCAAAACCTGAAGCATAATTGGTGTATAAAACACAAACTTTCTAATAAAAATAATAGGAGTTGAAAAAGTGTATGGTGATACAAAGAAAACCAGCAACTCAAACCTTATACGACCAAGATTATTACCTGTGGCTGAGGACAACTATCAATCAACTTCGTGCTGGACAGTTTTCTGCTGTTGATTTAGATAATTTGTTAGAAGAATTAGAAACTATGGGTAGGAGCCAGAAGCGAGCAATTGAAAGTTTATTAATTAAGCTTCTTCAACATCTACTAAAACTCCAGTATTGGGATGAAGAAAGAGAACGTAATCAAGGACATTGGAAAGGAGAAATCAGGACTTTTCGTAGAGAGATTAAAAAAACTCTTAAAGACAGCCCTAGCTTAAAACCTTACATTTTAGAAATATTTGATGAATGTTATCAAGATGCAAGGAAAGAAGCAAGCGATCGCTCTCAACTTCCCATTGATACATTCCCTGTTGCAATTCTTGGCTCTTTAGAACAAATTTTAGATGAAAACTGGTTTCCTAGTCATTAGTCATTTGTCATTTGTCATTTGTTCAAGAGATACCACGCCCACCCAACGGCAAAGCTCAACTTGATGTCCGCTTAAACGCGATCGCCTACATAAGTACTGTATTGTATCCAAAATAGAGGAAAAAATAAGTACAAATGCTTTTTAGCTTGATCTAATTGTGTTCTACAGTCTGCTTTTTATCATAACTATACGTAACCATCCATTGCTTATCTACCAAACCCGATTAAAATAAATACGCAACTTGGGCTTCCATAGGAGTTATCCAGCCGTGCAGCCGGACTTAATAGGCTTGGAAATTAGTAAGGGGGAACTGAGACGTTTGACTGGGTTCGATCCAGAAGACGTTTTTCGCCCCTCGGTTTTGCGAGATAGCAAGAAGCGATTAGGGTTTTTTATCAATGAAATGCTGGTGACGCTGGCGCTAACGCCAATAATTGTTGGTTTTGTTTACGCATTTATTATTCTGCCAACAATTGGTTCTTCAATTCGACTAGGAATTCTTTTACTCATTTTAGTGCCAATGCCAATATTAGTGGGGCGATGGCTGTGGCGGCAGTTGACCTGTCCTGAAGGACTGACAATACTTTTAGACGAAGTTGATAAATATCATGACCTGGTTAGCGCCATCGATATTAATGACCAATTAGCAGCATCAGGAAACGTAGAAAGCAGTTTCCATGACCGAGATCAAGTAATCGCGGCCCTGCAACTAATTAGAGAAGATTTAGTCCGCGCTCTGAAAACGGAACGAATTTTGCGGGATAATAAAAAATTGCTTGCTAATAACCAAGAGTTATTTGTGAATAATTTAGCCAGTCTGCAAGCTTTACAAGTTAGTAGTCAAGCAGGCGAATATGCTCAACTGCTAAATCAATCATTGCAAATTGCGATCGATGTGCAAGCAGAAATCAGAAAATTGCACAAAGGCTGAGTAGAGTTTTTCTTTGCTGATGACTTTTTTAAAAAACAATCGCCCCGTTGACCTAAATGAGCAACAAACCAAAAATAATTGTCCTGGATGATGACCCTACTGGTTCTCAAACAGTCCACAGCTGCTTGCTGCTAATGCACTGGGATGTGGACACTTTACGCATCGGGTTGCAGGATGATTCGCCGATTTTCTTTGTGCTGACTAATACTAGATCGCTAACGCCAGAGTCAGCTGCATCTGTCACTAAAGAAGTTTGCCATAACCTGAAAATCGCTTTGAATGCTGAAGGAATTGACGATTTTTTGATTGTCAGCCGTTCTGATTCTACTTTGCGAGGACATTATCCCATTGAAACTGATGCGATCGCACAAGAACTCGGCCCTTTTGATGCTCATTTTCTCGTACCAGCTTTTTTTGAGGGGGGACGCATCACTCGTGACAGCGTTCATTACTTAATTATCGGCGATGTACCCACCCCAGTGCATGAAACTGAATTTGCCCATGATTCAGTCTTCAGCTACCATCACAGTTACTTACCCAAGTATGTCGAAGAAAAGACTCAAGGACAAATTAGTGCCGAAGCTGTAGAAAGGTTTCTCCTAGCTGATATTCGCGCTGGTAGTTTGGAGAGCTTGCTACAACTGAGTGGTAATAAGTGCGCTGTTGTAGATGGTGAAACTCAAGATGATCTCAACCGCTTTGCAGTAGACATATTAGCAGCAGCAAGTCAAGGGAAACGATTTCTATTTCGCAGTGCAGCAAGTATTTTAACAGCTTTAGCTGCTTTACCACCCCAACCCATTGCTGCCGAAAATATGGCGCAGTACGTGCGGCAAGGCAAACCAGGTGTGGTGATTGTTGGTTCCCATGTGAAAAAGACTACCCAGCAATTAGAGGCGCTATTGCAAGTAGAAGGAACAGTGGGAATTGAAGTGAATGTAGCGCGATTACTTGATGATGCAAATCAATCTGCGGCATTGCTAACTGAAATCCAAGAAAGTACACGGGCGGCACACGAAGTTGGCAAAACACCAGTGGTTTATACTAGCCGTCAGGAACTGAATTTTAAAGATGTCAAAACACGATTGGAGTTTGGGGAAAAAGTTTCAGGTTTATTGATGGATATTGTGCGCGGTTTACCATCTGATATAGGATTCTTAATCAGCAAGGGTGGCATTACTTCTAATGATGTCTTGAGTACTGGACTAGCTTTAACTTCAGCCCGTTTACTCGGTCAAATTTTAGCTGGTTGTTCAATGGTGTTAACGCCATCCGATCATCCCCAGTTTCCTGATTTACCTGTGGTGCTGTTTCCAGGTAATGTTGGTGATGCTGATGCCTTGGGGACAGTTTATCAGAGGTTGACCGTGCCAATTTGAGATTTGAGATTTGAAATTAAATAATCTTTTGCTTCATGCCAGACTAACTTCTTGCTACGCGCTTTTAGCCCTCGTGGGTAATACAAATCCAAAATTTAAAATCCAAAATCTGTGTATTCTTTGTCTTTTGGCTAGTACTTCATGACTTCTGATTCTGCTGTTCCCGATCTAAAGTCAAATTCTGCACTTCCTAATGCAGAAGCAAACTCTATCCTTTCTGAGGTAGAGGTAAATCCTACTGTTTCTGATGTAGAGTCAGATCCTATCCCCCCTGATGCGGAGTTAAAATCCATCCTCCTTTATCTAAAATCAAATACTGTCCTTGAAGATGTAGAGTCAAATCCTGCTAACCCAGATGTAGATTCAAATACTGAGCCGACATCAGATTTTATTCTTACTGATTTAAATCCTAATGAGTCAGCAATATCAGGGTATCGCGTAAATGAGAATAGTCAAGTCCAGTTAAAAAGTAAGGAGGGACGGCTTTCATTAATTCTGCCTCCGGAATCTCAAGTATCTGCCTCAGAACTGAGTTGGTCTGATATTTGGCAACAAATAAGGCAACGTTTGAATGCAGGCGATCGCTTCCGTATATCTAATACACCTGTGCATCTTATGGCACAAGATCGCCTAGTAGATGCCAGACAACTCCAAGAACTCGCCGAGGCTTTGAGTGAAGTGCAACTGCGGCTAATATCAGTCTCAACTAGTCGTCGGCAAACTGCGATCGCAGCCGTCACATCTGGGTATTCTGTAGAACAACTACAGCCCGTAACTTCTTTGAATTCCGAGCCCAAAGCCACAGCCATACCTCAAGAAGATGCCCTTTATTTAGAAATAACAGTCCGTTCTGGAGTAGAAATTCGTCATCCTGGTACAGTAATTATCTTGGGAGATGTAAATCCAGGTGGTATTGTAATTGCAGATGGAGATATTATCATCTGGGGTCGCCTACGTGGAATCGCTCATGCTGGTGCTGGAGGCAATCGTGAGTGTCTGATTATGGCTTTGCAAATGGAACCAACCCAACTACGGATCGCAGATGCTGTAGCTAGGGCACCAGAAAAATCGCCAATGCAGTTTTCTCCAGAGGTGGCACATATTACGCCCCAAGGAATTCGTATCGCTAGGGCTACTGATTTTTCCAGAAACCAATTTACCAAGAGCAATCAAGAGCCATAAATATTTACTTAAAGGATGAAGTAGATAAAGATGAAATAAAGCAAATATTTATGCATCGCCCTGATGAGGGAGACCAGATATTTCTTCATACTTGATACGATACTTCATACTTTATACTGCAACTTACTGTTTTATATTTTCTGAACCCTTATTGACCGTATTTCTATCATGACTCGCATTATTGTGATTACCTCCGGCAAAGGAGGAGTGGGTAAAACCACAGTTTCAGCAAATCTGGGCATGGCTTTAGCCAAAATGGGGCGTCAAGTTGCCTTGGTTGATGCGGATTTTGGTCTGAGAAATTTGGATTTGCTGCTAGGGCTAGAAAACCGCATCGTCTATACTGCGGTGGAAGTCTTAGCCAGAGAGTGCCGCTTAGAACAAGCCTTGGTGAAAGATAAGCGCCAACCCAATCTCGTACTTTTGCCGGCAGCCCAAAATCGCTCTAAAGATGCAGTCACGCCTGAACAGATGAAGTTATTGGTGAATGCACTGGCGCAAAAATATCAGTACGTGATTATCGATAGTCCTGCCGGTATTGAAAATGGGTTTAAAAATGCGATCGGCCCAGCAAAAGAAGCGCTAGTTATCAGCACACCAGAAATTTCCTCAGTTCGTGACGCTGACCGGGTAGTGGGGTTACTTGAGGCACAAGGTATCAAGCGTGTTCATTTAATAATTAACCGCATCAGACCCGCAATGGTGCAGGCAAATGATATGATGTCAGTGCAAGATGTTCAGGAACTTCTCGCCATTCCCCTGATCGGGGTAATCCCTGACGACGAGCGTGTTATTGTATCTACCAATCGTGGCGAACCCTTAGTGTTAGCGGAAAATCCCTCTTTAGCTGCCACAGCCTTTGAGAACATTGCTCGTAGATTAGAAGGGGAAAGTGTCGAATTTCTGGAGATCGACTCGTCCCAAGACAGCTTCTTCGCCCGTATACGAAGGTTGTTCAGGACAAAGATTGTTTAACTTACTTTTCCAGTCTCCGCGCCAGACCTATTCGTAATGATTGAACTTCTAGAACGACTTTTTTCTCGCGGTACTGATAGCAGTCGAACTCAAGTCAAACGTCGCCTGCAATTGGTGATTGCTCACGATCGCGCTGATTTAGACCCTCAAACGTTGGAGAAAATGCGGAAAGAAATCCTAGATGTAGTCTGTCGCTATGTCGAAATTGAGACGGAGGGCTTGGAGTTCTCCTTAGAAAGCAACCAACGAACTACAGCTTTAATTGCTAATTTGCCCATCCGCCGAGTCAAAGGAGCTATACCTGAATGGGAAAGGGATGATAAATAAGTCTTATAATTTTACTTATAATGCGGTGAAATTATCGCCAATTACGACGAATCATCCCAACTTTTGAATTAATAAAAGTTTTTATAAAAAAGTGATTCTACGTCAAATGAGTTGAGATAAAACAGTATCTGATTTGGGCATACTTACATAAAAGTATTATCGATACTATGTTTAGCCTTGTATGTCACGGCTTAAAATAATCTTTTTTCGTATCACCTTGCTCGCATCTGCCGCGATTTTTATTGGGCTGGCTGCTTTATTTGGGGTGATGGTTATTACAATCACTGGATTGTCACTCTGGTCAACTCTAACCCAACCACGCATTCAATGGGAATCCACTTCTGCAACCGTAGTTCGTCGAGAAACCTTTACCTTTACAAAGTCTGAGCCAGAGGGTAAAAAACTGAGCTGTCCGGTGATTCGATTTACGGTTCAAGGTCAGCAGTATGAAGAACAAAGTGAACCTTGCGTTATAAAACGCCGTCCTTGTCAAGATTCAAGGCGTCACAAGTGTCCCAGAGATCCTCAATTTGACAAGGGACAAATCGTAAAGGTTTGGTACGATCGCACCAAACCTCAAAACACTTTTATTGGAACTACTGCACCTGCTCAATCTAGCTTGGGAGATGCTATTAAAGTATTTTTTACTCTAGCAGTGCCAACTGGAGTTTTTCTTGTGGTTGCTAAAGTGATGCTAGAGGCTACAAAGCAGCTTGGAAAGACTCAGGAGTAACCTAGTCGGTCACTGTCCTAAGCCTTACTGACGCAAATGCGGCTTACGAAATAAAGGGAGATTATAAAATTTTCTTTCCCTAAATTATCGATAGGCTACTTGTGGCCCTGCCCAAATTTCTGTAACCTTTTTACCAAAAGTAATCGGCTTATCTTCGTCTGTTGTGGGTACAGTCTTACCATCATTAGCAACTTGCATTAATGGCCAGTTTTCCTCACCTAATTCACCTGCACGGAACAATACATGATCCGGTTGCCTTTTACTCCAACCTAACAATACTGCAATTTTGTCATGTTCTTCTTCATTTGCATTAGCAGGAGCAACTGTATTAGCGTGATTTTTTAGCCGATCCCAAATCACTGCACTATCTGTAGAATCACCCGTATTAAATATACCTTCAAATTTACGTGCTAAGAAGCGATCGCCTTTTTCTGACCAGCTAACTGGAACTAATACCCCAATTTTACCACTCGGAGCAGTTTCTTCAGACGACGCACCCTTTACAGCTTTTACCTGTAATAAAGGATCGCTAACAGGAGTAGTTGAAGCCATCACCCACAACTTCTTGGTGTGCATATCTTGGACAAACAGCACGCTAGTTACACGGCTGTTGTACATTTGGGGTTTTACCTCCAGTTGCACCCGGCTATAAACTGCATATTTCCCATCTGGAGAAACCACAGGTACACTGCGGTAGTGACGCACTCCCGAACCACCCTTGGAACCAATAGCTTCTTGAGTCGCTGTAATCCATTTCCAAGGAATAGGATGAGGACTACCTATGGGATCTATTTGCTCTGCTTGGGACTCATCGCGTGGTTCAGAAACAGGTATTTCTGTTGTTGTGGTTGGTTGTGATTCTCTAAGAGTTGGTGCTACTTGAGTTGCTGTCAATGATTCAGTTAAGGAATTTTCTCTAGAGAGAGAATTTTCTGCTCCTTTCAAAGACTTGATATTAGCAGCTTTAAGTTTTCGGATTAAATTAAGCTGACTAACAGGAACATCAGTTAATGGTGCGAGTTCAACTGCTGCCAAAGAATCAGGAATAGTTAAATCGCTGCTTGACACAGAACTATGTATCTGAGCCAAAGACTCTATTTTATCGGCTGGTAATACTTGCGGTTCCTGAACAGCAATACTTTGTGTTGGTACATCAAATTTTTCTATTAAGGAGTCGGTTTGCTCTGTTTTTGATATTTCAGCTATCTCAGGTTCCCCAACTATGGCTATTTCCTTTGATACAGAGTCAGAATCTCCAGTCATCGAAGTTAGTTTAGATACTTCGGATTTTACCGGGAATGGGTGAGCCGATGCCCCTAATAAGGGTGCAATAAGTATTACAACGACAACGTAATTGAGAAATGGTTGGGCGCGGAACCATCCTGACAGCAAAAGGGGTTTAAGCATTTGTAGACTCTCTAGAGGGGCGGTTGCTATGTGAGAAGCAATACCTATGCAGCAATGGGCAGGCGGTAATTATATGTATAACAAGAAACTAAAAACTTTGACGATATATTTTCTGCAAAGTTTGCAGAGTTTTACAAAAATAATTAAGTATCATTGTCTACACTTTTTATTACTCCGGTAGTGAATGTTTTTTACAGGAATATGCGAGTATAGTAAATATGCTGACAAGTCAGTAATTACTACACAATATGTAATCTTGCTAGTTGCTATTCCTAACCACACCAAAAACAGGTATTAGTCAACGAATATTCAGCGTGTAATAACGCTGGCAACTAAGAGTGAGATAAATCGCCTATTGGGGATCGTACTAGCGATCGCTAGTACACAACAAATAAGCCAGGTTACACACTAATATAAGAGGGCAAACCCTCATAATGGTAAACGTGAGGCGTTAGGTGAAAAGCTCTTAAGGCAGATGTACAATACATCATAGCTCAGAAAATACTGCTGTCAGCAACCCAAAGTTATAAACTGCAATCTTAACTACAGAAATAGTTAGAAGACGCAATAGTATTTTAGAAACCCAATTGCATTTAACGGCAATTTGGGGCAAATTATCGGGAACACAACAAAATTTACTCGGTAGATGCTTTAGCGGATCGTGACGAGACACCACTAAACTATTAAGCTCACTAAACGTAGATGCAATTGATACTTGTCAACTTAACTATTAAGTTAATCAAGAAGCCTTTTGTTTCACCAATACGAAAATATTGTACCACCAAACAGCCGATATTATTTACCATTAATTAATCACTAACGATTCACAACTAATTATTAATGAAAATTGTATTCTTTGGTACACCGCAGTTTGCTGTACCCACGTTGGAAAAGTTATTGAATCATTCAGAATTTGAAGTGTTGGCAGTTGTCACCCAACCAGATAAACGCCGGGAGCGCGGAAATAAAGTTACGCCCTCACCTGCAAAAGCGATCGCTACTGCTCACAACCTACCAGTATGGCAACCCGAACGGGTGAAAAAAGACACCGAAACTTTAACCAAACTTAAACAATTAGATGCAGATGTGTTTGTTGTTGTCGCTTATGGACAGATATTATCGTCAAAAATCCTAAATATGCCAAAATTGGGCTGCATTAATGTGCATGGCTCGATTTTACCGAAATATCGTGGTGCAGCGCCGATTCAGTGGTGCTTGTACAACGGTGAGAAGGAAACGGGGATCACGACAATGTTAATGGATGTGGGGATGGATACCGGGGCAATGCTACAAATAGCCACTACACCGATTAAATTATTAGATACTGCCCAAGATGTAGCCGACAGACTAGCTGCGATCGGTGGGGATTTGTTGGTAGAAACTCTGTTGAAGTTGGAACGCCAGGAAATTCAACCAATTCCCCAAGATAATTTGGAAGCTACTTATGCACCTCTGATTCAAAAACAAGATTATGGTTTGGATTGGTCAAAAAGTGCTATGCAATTACACAATCAAATCAGAGGCTTTTACCCTAACTGCACCGCTACCTTTCGTGACAACCTGCTGAAAATCACCGCTTCTGCTCCCCTTAGTTCTGTAAGCGATGTCTGGCGACAAGCCGCTCCGCGTCTACGCGATCTCCCACCAGAATTACACGATTTACTGCATAAATTGCCGGATTTGTCAAATGTATCAGACAGACTAGGAGAAGTAGTCAGCATTGTCAAAGGAATTGGTGCGATCGTCCAGACTGGGGAAGGTTTGTTGCTGTTGCGAGAAGTTCAGCTAGCTGGTAAACGTCCCCAGTCGGGATGGGATTTTGTTAATGGTACCCGCTTAACTGTGGGAGAAGTTTTTGGTGCGGGGAGTTGAGGAGTTGTCAATTTTAGATTTTGAATTAGAGAAAAAATCTAAAATTTAAAATCTAAAATCTAAAATCAAATGGTTTCTAACTTTTCATAAAAGCGGCAAGATTCGCAAGGGCCATCTGGGTTGACTGCACACCGCATGATTTCTGAATGAGCATTATAGGAGCAGGTAGCATCGCCAATTACCCACCGCCCTGCTACCAAACTTTTCTCAGATGGTCGTTTAGCCGACTGCACGTAAATGGCAATATTATGCAAGCGATAGCGCCCTGCTCTAAGTTGGTATCGATGGCGGCGTTCTAAAACTGCGTAGGTTTTACCTTCAAAATCGAGATAATTTCCGGGTTGGGGTGTCCAATCAAGTTGCACTTTACCGAGTGACTCACGCGGATGCGTCAGAATCACCTCAGTTTGTAAAGAGTCTGGCTCCATAAGCTTATGTGATTTAATTTACATTATAAGGATGGTATCGCGATCGCTTTCTTTAGCTTACCGAATTTAGATTACAACTATTGATTAACTCTTCGCTTCCTACGGATTAGGGCAACCAAAAGTCTGGTAGAACAGATTTGCTTAAGTCACGGAAAGTTTGGTTGAGCGATCGCGCCACTTGGATATGCACTTCATCCTCTTCTACAGCTAAAATCTCAGATGGCTGACCTTCTCCTAAATAAGACACCACCAAATTCGCCGCCTCCAAACCAGTAACATAAGCCTTTTCTTGTGACCAGGAACCATGACGGTTCACAATCCAATCCCCACTCATAAACACATTCTCAAAACTTGTCTTAGCGGGCAACATATAACGATAGCTACCAGGTGCAAAGTGAGTCACCGCTTGAGGTAGCCGAATTATACTGCTATCAATTATCTTTGCCTCCTGAAACGTCGGTATACAAGTTACTAAATAACGCTGAACTATTGTTAATATCTCCTCATCACTCAAATTGAGAAACTGATTCGCGTGATAGAAATCAGCCTCAATCACCGTTCCTGGCTCATCCCGATATTCATCATGTAGAGCATTCAAATCAAAAAACGTCCAACCTGTAGTTGCGTCGAATCCAAAGCAAGCATTAGAAGGACGAGGAATATCAATTTTGCGATCAAACCATAGTCGCGTTGCTAAAACATCAATTGCTCCTAAATTGCTCAAATTACGGAATTCTTCATGGCTTTGTAAACTAGGGCTAGTTGAGACAATTTTCTTCATCCCCGTGATCCCAACTGCAAAAATCACCGCATCTGCTTCAATTACTTCATCACCGCAAACCACACCCTTGGCTCGATGATTGCTATCAACAATTAAATCTGTAACTCGGCGCTTGGGTAATACTCGCGCACCAGCTTTTTCGATACGTTCCACCCAAGGACGAAATATTTTTTCTCCAACAGTTCCCCGACACCAAACTACATCAAAATCTGGTTGATGAGCCAGAATAAAAAAGTAAAGCATCCCTAAAGTTGCGGCGGCTGAACATTGTTCACCAGGGGCAAATAAGCCCACTAATAACATTGGTTCAAAAGCCTCGCGGTAAAGCCGTGCAGAAACATTAAAGTGTTTGAACAATTCACGGGCAGTTACAAAATCATAGCGCTGCCAAGCTGCATCAGAATTGTCAAAATCAACAACAGCATAAAGTAAAGGTAAGGCGCTGAGACGGTCAATTAGTGGCAACCGTTTAAATTGAGTGTAGAGAAAAGTTCCCAGTGGCGAGGGGAGCCGTGGTAAGTCTTGAAAAATTGGTGATTCAACTTCCAAACCTGCTGGCGAATATTGCGAAGAACGAGTCCAAGTAGTAAAAGGATTAATTCCTAATTCATTGATTAGGGAAAAAATATTTTTGTAAGGATACCAAAAGCCATGAATGCCAGCTTCAACAGATTTTCCTGCGGTTGTTTGCCAACCTGCTACCAATCCACCAGGATAGGGGCCTGCTTCTAGAAGCGTCACATCATAACCTTGTTTTGCCAAATGGTAGGTTGCTCCTAAACCAGCCCAACCTGCACCTACAACTACCACCCGTTTTTGTTGTGACCCTTCTACCATCCCAGCCTCCGATTGTTGCATATTAACTAATGTATACGAACTTGCCCTTCTCATCAGGTAACGGCTTGCGATTACAACGGTTTTCCTTTGGCTACAATACGTGCTTTGGTAGCATAGCTGTGCTACCCTACAAACCATATTCTATTGAATTAAAAACAGTTATAGACTTTGAGAAAGGCTAAGGTGGAGTAATTCAGTACAAATTGCTTGCGGTTAATGCTGAGTTAAGAGTATAACAGGAAACAGATTTAACTATTGATGAGGAATAATCATAATGTCTCAATTAGCAAATATAAAATCTAGTTTGAATGACTTTGAATTACGAGATGGCATTTATTTTCCTAACGACTATGAACAATTGAACAATACTCAACATAAAAAGAGATGGGACGCAATTGGTAAAACATACTATGGTTCCCAAAAAGTTGAAAAACTTGCAGATACATCGCCCATCAAACAAGATTACACTCTATTAACTGGCACACCTGGAGGTACTTGGAACAAATTTCCAATGAATAAATCTGTTGGTTCGATTTTGGAGATTGGTTCTGGTTATGGTCGCGCACCTTTGCATCTTTCTAAAGCGAAAAATTTGAGATGCGAAAAATATTATGGCGTTGATATTTCTGAACCTTTATTGCGGCGCTTAGTCAAGGTTAAGCAAGAATATAATTTTTTCCCAGAAGCTGAATTTAACTTGATTTGTACTTCTGCTGAAATATTGCCTTTAGAAGATAATTCTATAGATTTGGTAATTTCTAACTGCGTTTTTATGCATATCCCAGATGCACAATTAAGAAATTTGCTGGCTGATATATCTCGTGTGCTAAAGCCTGGTGGAATCTTCGTTTTTAATCATTCCTTTCACAATAAGTCTTGTCCTTCTCATATTATCCATAATTTTATCAGAAGGCTAAATCCATTTGTGAGAAATCCAGTTTATCTCAAGCAATATACATCTGCTGAAATAAATGAAATGTTGGCGACTGCTGGGATAAAAGCTAAGTGTCCCCAATACAGTGTTGAACCAACGCAAGAATATGCAATATTGCCGGAAACGATTAAAGGAATTCCAGTGCCGTTTGCTAATGCTATTAACAGAAGTCTTAAGCCTTCAGATGGTTTAAAAGAAACTTTGGCTTATGGTTTTAGCGCCTACAGTACTCAACTATAGCAATCTTAAATAATTCGCAAACAATCAGATCCCCGACTTCTTAAAGAAGTCGGGGATCTGATTTTTTAGGAGTTGTTATGTAACTTACCAACTTTTACCAACATATTTTAACTAAAGTTGGTAAATTAGGAATTAGTTGAGCTAATTCTTCCCTCCGCAACTATGCCATTGGATTTATCGCCTCTTTGGATATCACTCAAAACTTCATTACTTGCTACATTTATCACATTCTTCTTGGGTATCGCTGCTGCCTACTGGATGCTGGGATATCGTGGCAAAGGTAAATCGTTGATTGAGAGTATCTTTATTGCGCCACTGATTTTACCACCTACGGTTGTCGGCTTCTTGTTGCTGCTATTTTTTGGCAAAAATGGCCCTGTAGGGAAACTCATGGAGACTTTTGACTTCAGCATCGTCTTTACTTGGTATGGTGCAGCGATCGCAGCTACCGTAGTTGCTTTCCCTTTAATGTATAAAACTACATTGGGAGCTTTTGAACAAATAGATGATAATTTACTGCGAGTAGCCAGAACCCTTGGTGCAACTGAAACCACAATCTTTTGGCGCATTAGTTTTCCCCTAGCATTACCCGGAATCGCAGCCGCCACAATGCTCGCTTTTGCCCGTGCTTTGGGAGAATTCGGAGCGACGCTGATGTTGGCTGGTAACATTCCCGGACAAACGCAGACAATCCCAATGGCGATTTATTTTGCTGTGGAAGGGGGAGCAATGAATGAGGCGTGGTTCTGGGCGATCGCAATTATGGTGATTTCTCTATCTGGAATTATTGCAGTCAACTTTTGGCAAGAATTGAAGGAAAAGAAGGGGGGAGTAGGGAGTGGGGAGTGGGGAGTGGGGGGAGCAGGGGGAGAAAATATTTATACCCCGGACTCTAGCTTTGAATCTGGTGGATTGTTTGTCAACATTGAAAAAATACTTCCTAGCTTTGATTTAAAAGTCGCTTTTACTACTGACGATCAACCCTTGGGATTATTGGGGGGTTCTGGAGCAGGTAAGAGCATGATTTTGCGCTGCCTTGCGGGGATAGAAACGCCCACCAGAGGACGCATAGTTTTAAATGGCAGAGTTCTGTTTGACTCAGAGCAAGGAATTAATTTACCCAGTCGCGATCGCCGTATTGGTTTTTTAGTGCAGAATTACGCTCTGTTTCCGCACATGAGTGTGGCCCAAAATATCGCTTTCGGCTTGCCCAAAGGACTATCGGCTGGGAGCATTAAAGTGCAGGTAGAACAGCAACTAATAGCGATGCAGTTGCAGGGATTAGGCGATCGCTATCCGCACCAACTTTCTGGAGGCCAACAACAACGGGTAGCTTTAGCAAGAGCATTAGCAAGTCAACCGGAAGCATTACTTTTAGATGAGCCGTTTTCAGCACTTGATACCCATCTACGTAGTCAATTAGAGCAGCAAATGACAGAAACTCTGGCTGCTTATCAAGGTATGACTCTATTTGTCACCCATAATATGGAAGAAGCTTATCGGATTTGCCCAAATCTGTTGGTATTGGAGCATGGTAGAGCCATTCATTATGGCAGCAAACACGATATTTTTCAGCATCCTAGTACTGTTAGTGTCGCCCAACTTACCGGATGTAAAAACTTCTCCCGCCTTATTCCTCAGTCATCGCAACAAGTGGAAGCGATTGATTGGGGTTGTAGCCTGAAAGTAATTGAACCACTCAAGAGCGAATTATCTCACATCGGCATTCGTGCCCATCAGTTCATTTTTACCAACGACTCATCACAGGAAAATACCTTTCCCTGCTGGTTAGTGCGAACAAGTGAAACGCCTCACCGGATGACGTTATTTCTCAAACTACATTCGGCTAGCAAGAATTCTCAAGATTATCATCTGCAAGCTGAAGTATTCAAAGAAAAATGGGCGACGATGAAAGACCAAGCTTTTCCTTGGTATGTGCGTTTAGATCCTCTGCGCTTAATTTTGATGGAATGAATGCAGAGATGCACCATACAGGGGAAGTGCAGAACCTCTATGTTCACTAGACACTCGCTGATATTTTTTGGCGCTCAATCTCATTCGCCCTTATACCTCCCTCGATGTCTAATTGCGATTATACGAAAATTTCTATAAACAAGATTAAAAACATAATATCGATAGACTTATCGTTGTATATTCAAATTTGAGATTCAGAGGGAATGCAACCTTATAATCTATATACTTAATTATTGATATAAATAGTCAATTACTGAAGTACTGATCCAGAATCATCATGAAATCTTTGCACCGTCCCGATCTCTATAGCTGGTCTAATTTCAATCCGGCAAGAAATATTGATTTCAATGGGATTGCCTGGATTCGCCCAGATGGCAACATCTTGATTGACCCAGTAGCCCTATCAAACCATGATTGGAATCATCTCAAATCCCTCGGTGGTGTAGTTTGGATTGTGCTGACGAATTCTGAGCATGTCAGGGCAAGTAAAGAAATTGCCGATCAAACTTATGCTAAAATAGCTGGCCCTGTGGCAGAAAAAGATACTTTCCCTATACCTTGCGATCGCTGGCTATCTGACGGTGAAGAATTTGTACCTGGGTTAAAAGTAATTGAACTCCAAGGCTCGAAAACTCCGGGTGAATTGGCTCTGTTGCTCGAGGAGACAACTTTAATCACAGGGGATTTAGTCAGGGCACGCAAAGCAGGTAGTTTAACAATTTTACCAGATGACAAGCTGCTGAATCGAGAGGAAGCTGTTGCTTCTGTTCAAAGATTAGCAGAACTGAGTCGCGTAGAAGCAGTGCTGGTGGGGGATGGTTGGCCAGTATTCCGCGATGGACGCGATCGCTTAAAGGAACTTGTAGCAACGCTGTAAATGGTAGGGTAGCACAGCTAGCTGTGCTACCCTACAGGAGATTGTGGTTCAAATATATGAAAAAGGCTGTAAGAATAATTGTGATACAGGCTCATACAAGTTAAGACAGCTAAATAATAGCGCCTGGATTTGACTCTGTTTAATTACCCTGAGCAAAGGGCGATTCTCCTGTGAAAAGGCTGTGCGGTCGCGTGCAGAATATTTACAGCGTTGCCTAAAATTATGGATAATTTCCCAGTGGTCGCTCAAGCAGATGCATTCTTAGCAAATTACACTCAGGAAAATATACATCTAGTGGAGTCAGCAGTTGGATTGAATTCACCACCAAAGGAAAAGATCGGAAGTGACTTTGACTCTCGCATGATGCTGCGGTGTTTGGAACTTGCTCGCCGCGCTTTAGGACGGACTTCGCCAAATCCGTTAGTGGGAGCGGTGATTGTCAAAGATGGCGAGATTATTGGCGAGGGGTTTCATCCTCGTGCAGGTGAGCCTCATGCAGAAGTGTTTGCCTTGAGAGCAGCAGGCGTTGGCGCAGCCTCTCCCCAGGAGAATCGCGCTCGTGGTGCAACAATCTATGTCAGCCTAGAGCCTTGCAATCACTACGGACGTACTCCCCCGTGTTCGGAAGGGTTGATTCAAGCAGGGGTGGCTAAAGTGGTTGTGGGTATGGTTGATCCCAATCCCCTGGTAGCTGGAGGTGGTATTGCCCGTTTACGTGCGGCGGGGATCGAGGTGTTGGTAGGAGTAGAAGAAGCAGCTTGTCATCAGCTAAATGAAGCTTTTGTGCATCGCATTCTCTACAAACGACCTTTAGGAATTTTAAAATATGCCATGACTTTAGATGGCAAAATTGCTACTACCTCTGGTCATAGTGCGTGGGTAACAAGCCAAGAAGCCCGCAGTGAAGTACATCAGTTGCGGGCGGCTTGCGATGCAATAATTGTCGGTGGTAATACAGTTCGACAAGATAATCCTTACTTAACCACCCGTCAGGTGGAAGCACATAATCCCCTGCGGGTGGTAATGAGTCGCCATCTCAACTTACCGGAAAATGCCCATCTGTGGCAAACTGCGGATGCTCCAACTTTGGTGTTGACAGAGAAGGGTGCTAATCCCGACTTCCAAGAACTGTTGCTCAAGCAGGGGGTGGAGGTGGTGGAATTAACATCACTTACACCAGATAAGGCTATGGCGTACTTGTATGAGCGCGGTTTTTGTAGCGTCTTGTGGGAATGTGGTGGAACCCTAGCTGCTAGTGCGATCGCTCAAGGAGCAGTACAAAAAGTTTTGGCATTTATTGCCCCGAAAATTATTGGTGGTAGCATTGCTCCCACGCCTGTAGGCGATTTAGGTTTTACTACCATGACTGAGGCCTTGTCTTTAGAACGTGTTCGTTGGCGTGTAGTCGGCTCTGACTGCTTAGTGGAAGGTTATTTTCCCCAAAAAGTCAATAGTCAATAGTAATAACACTTGACTATCAATCAATTAATCGTGATTTTGCTATCATGAGCACTGACGTTCATGGGCAATATCACGTATAAGGGCTAGCCGAGATTGAATGTAGTGGCACAGATAATCAGTTTCGTTAGAATCTAACAACACTTGTGTTTCGGTTTGTTTCACTAACCACTGCACCAAACTAGCATCATCCAGTTGTAAGAGGAGCTTGGCTTGGGCTGTTTCAACCACTGACCAAAGCTGACGCATGATTTTAGGAGTCATCAGACCTCAATTGAATAATTAGCTTTGCTGTCTTTACATTACACAATTACAATCGCACTTTACGACATGAATGTAGAAGCTGAGACAAGTATTATTAAAAACTTAATAATCGTATTTATAACTTTATGAAGATTAAGAATTTGAAACTCAGTTTTGAAAATGGGAATTGGCTATTAAGTAAAACGGCGTAAATAATTAAAGGTTTGTAGTAAGAAGTTTAGTCCTAAAAGCAGGCTGAAGTTCTTAATACGCAATCGATTACAATAATTTTACATTATTTAACATAGTTAGATTTATTCGCACCGACTTACTTAGTTACGACTCATAATTTAACTAATGACTAATGACTAACAACTAACTATATTGAATCCTAAATCTGTGTTGTAAAATACAAAAATCTAAATTTTTAGGACAATGTTTACAACAAAATCAACACCTTTTGGCTGTAGATGGCCTCACAAAATCATGTAAATTTTCATCCCAAATGCTAATGTAAATAAAATTACATTGTTGGCGGATAATCTGACCTTTGACTGAGCCATTATTAAAACTAAAATTATCAGACTGACGCTGTTGTACCTGTTTGAGTCCCTGCTTTATATCTTCAGTGGCTTGTCCACCTAACATTCCATTCAAGGTAGTCTCCATTACCTGCGCGTCTACCGATTCGGCAAAAGATACCTCAGTTTGACGCAGTACTTTAGAATTACGATCAAATAAGTAGCCAAGGTCAATTTTGTTTGGCACTAGTTTGTAAACGACAGCACGGGTATTACCCCATGCGCCTCTTAAATCTCGATTTGGTTTGCCGAGGGTAGCTTCTACAATGTTTCTTGGTGTACCTGTAGGGAATGCGGGAACGCTTTGCCTGCTGGTAGTGGCAGCTAATTTACTACGCGGCTTTTTCTGTGGCGTGGAACGCATTTCTGGTGTGGGAACTGGGCTGGCATTGCCTAAAGCAGGCATTGCCTCATTCTCTGCTTCTGGCTGTGGTGTGGATACTACTGGCGCTGGAGTATCTGAAGTTACAGGCTCTTCTTCTGGCTGTGGTATAGATACAACTGGGGGATCAGAGGTTGGCAAAGGATTGGAAATTACTCGCCGTCGTGCTGGTGAAGTTGGTACAACTGGGACTGGAGAAGTTTCCTCCGAAAGGGGCGCTTCAGTAGATGCAGGAGAGGGCAAAGATTCTGGCGATGGGGTGGGGCTTGTGGCAATGGTTGTTTCTGGTTGTTGCTGACGAGTGATGTTAGAAATTGCTACTACACTAAGCAAGCCGCCTATGAGCAAACTACCAACAATCACAGCAGGTTTTTGCCAGTTTCCACCAGAGGAAGACGGTGCAATTGCAGAATTTTTTTGCGGTGAATGCAATACCTGGGTTTGTCTCGATGTAGTGGGAGAAAAACTAACTGTGGGAGTATTTGCAGCTAACTCAGTAGGTATATTAGTAGGAGACTGCAAAGCATGTAGCATTTTACTAGCAGTGCTGTAGCGATCGCCAGCATGAGGCTTAATAGCTTGATTGAGCACCGCCGCCCATTGGGAAGAGACATGAGGAGCGTAATCTTGCCAAAGTATTTCCCCAGTTTTGAGATCAGTTTGTAGTTCTTGCGGGTGTTTGCCAGTCAGCAGATAAACCGCCGTTAAGCCTAAACTGTAGATATCTGTAGCGTAAACTGGGCGGCCAACAGCTTGTTCGCTAGGCATATAACCAGGCGTACCAATGACAAGCGATCGCGTCGGGTATCCTGGAGAACTCACCACTGAACGGATTGTTTCTTTGACTGCACCAAAATCAATCAAAACTGGCTTGCCATCAACAGAACGGAGAATAATGTTCTCAGGCTTAATATCCCGGTGAATAATGCCTTTGCTATGGACATAATCTAAAACCGAAAGCAGACTCAAGAGAATTTGGCGAACAGCAGTTTCACTCTCAAATCCTTTGGCTTCGACAATTTTTGTCAATGTTTGCCCGTGAATCCATTCTTGGACGAGGTAAAATTGCCCATTCTCAGAAAAGTAGGCGTAGAGTTTCGGAATTTGGTTACTACTTTCACCCAGAAACTCCAAGGTTGCTGCTTCCCGTTCAAACCGTTGTTGGATAATTTGGTAGGTTTGCGGGTCATTATTGGTTATCGGTTTTAGTTGCTTGATTACACAGCAACGGCGAGAAGGCATGTGGACATCTTCAGCCAGAAAGGTTTCGCCAAACCCACCAGCGCCGATTATCTGGATAACTTGATAGCGATTATTTAGCAGGGTTAAAGTCATGAAAAATCACAAGCGTAGACACCGGAGACATTTTGCCTCTGGGCTTGTCGTCAGACATGGCCCTTTTCAAATGTACATCAGATGAGGTCATGAGTTATGGATACTACACCTCTTACAATCTATCCCCTTTTCCACATCCCGTGAAAAGTCAGGTTGAGCGATCACATTTGCTTGTTGAGCGACAGCATTTGCTTGTTAAGCGACAGCATTTGCTTGTTGCGTTCATCCGACGAAATAGCTGATTAACCAAGGTTTTACCCCACCCTAACCCTCCCCTTATAAAGGGGAGGGAACTAGATTTTTTGTTTCCTCTCAAAACATCGGGGGGATTAAGGGGGGTAATTAGACTTGTGTGTACACCGTAGCTTTAGTAAGGAGAGGGGATTTGACTTTTGTCAAAAGCAGGGTGAAGTTAAAAACTATATCTATATGTTATTTAATTCACATTCCTTAGTTTACTGAAGCAGACTTTAGCTTGTAGCCTTGAACTTTAGTTCCAAGCGGGTGACAAAGCCAACATTTTATGCCCTAAGTAAACTCTATAGTCTCAACAAACTCTAAAATACTCTCCTTGATGTCTTCAGCTTCTTCTTCAACAGAATCGGGAGTTTCGCCGTTAATAAAGCTGTGCTGACTACTAACTATATACAAAAATTCACCACTGATAAAGGTGAGTAGCCCCCGGTAAGCGTCTAATCTAATCGCAGTTCCATTATTTTCTTGCTTAGAAATCGTCGAACCTTTGGGCATATCGATTAGCACGTAGTAAGCGCCTCGCAAAGTGTCTGCCAGATATTCGGTATACTCCACAGAAGCATCTGGGACATTGGCAAAAATTGCCTGGGGTACATACTTGTCTACTAAAATTGTTTGTAAATATTCTTCTTGTCCAACAGACTCCAGTTCCTCTAACTGTTCTAGAGGGAAAGGATAATAATCGATTCTCAGCAGAGTACCGATGTCATCAGAAAAGCCAACGACTCCTTCCTGACTTTGAATTCTACCGCCCTGCTCCGGATCAACCGGAATCGGCACAGCAAAATTACCTAAAGGAGATTGATATGTCTGTTCGCTAAAATCTTCTATGACTACTGTCTCATCTTCGTCATCTGTATATTCTTCTTCTGCTTCCTTAAAGGCTGCAATTACCTCCTTAATGATTTCCTCTGCTTCTTCATCTTCAAGTTCCAAGGCTGCTTGTAGCTTTTTGAGGTAAGGTTGTTTCGATTTGGGGATGGCGAGTTCATCGTCTAAAAGCACTATCACCCCAGCAGCAAAACCATCCAGCACTAATTCATCTGAGAGAGATACTTTGGCGACATTAAACAAAGGCCCAATTCCCTCTTCTTCTGCAATGCCAATGAGTCTATCAACTATTTCTGTAATTTCATCTTCTGAGTATTCCTCAAAAACCTCAAATTCCCAAAGGATACCTGCTAAACTTTCTGCATCTACATCTTCAATCAATGAATCAGCGATCGCAGTCACAGTTGCGATCGCCGCCACCGCTTCCTCTGGACTTAGCGATTCCTCTGATGTCTTTGGTGAGTTAAAAACCTTGTCATACTTGGTCATAAATGCTACCTAAATTAATTCCTTGATAGTAATAACAGATTGAAAGTGACAATGGTCAGTTTACCAATGAAGCGAATTTTCTAGAGAAAAAGTTGGCTACTATTGCTCAGGTATAACAAAATCTTATTGACAGCTAATCTTCAAGGACTTGAGGTCTTCTAAAATCTGTTGTCGAATATACACTTAAACACGAGTTAGGCTCAATATTTACCGCAAGTCAACTTAATTAAATATTGTAAATTTTTGTTATAAAGCAATTATCCTCAATAACTGCTCTATTCCTTTGTTTTTATCCTCTAGCAGATGAATTATATCTATCGATAGAATTATAAACTAGCTAATGATAGATACTTACACCGTGGGACGGATGTCACAATACCAAAGTTTGTAGCAACACACAATACTCGAAACGTTGTACTGTTGGTCTACAACTATGAATTACATGAAATTTTGAGTTCTTTTATGGTA
Source organism: Nostoc sp. (assembly GCF_035638895.1). Lineage (GTDB taxonomy): Bacteria > Cyanobacteriota > Cyanobacteriia > Cyanobacteriales > Nostocaceae > Nostoc. The sequence continues at coordinate 29,069 of NZ_DASQZC010000374.1, forward strand.
CAAACTCCTCCATCTCAGTTTTCACCAGATCAATATAAAGTTGATTCTGCACAAGAAAAAGTAGAAGCTATTATAGAAACACCAACAACAGACACTGAGATTGACTTAGAGTTTCTTTATACTAGAGATATTGAATTTCGTCAGGAAACCATTTACTTTCTTGTGGTCGATCGCTTTTATGATGGCGATCCAGATAACAGCGAAGGTGCAAACTCAGAACTGTACGATCCAAGTAGACAAGATTGGGGTAAGTACTGGGGTGGCGACTTGCAAGGTGTCATCGATAAATTAGATTATCTCAAAAACATGGGAGTGACAGCGCTTTGGTTAACTCCACTGTTTGAACAGGTTGAAGAGTTATTTGTTGGAAATGCAGCGCTACATGGCTATTGGACAAAAGACTTTAAGCGGCTCAATCCTCGCTACATTGCTGATGGAGAAAATCCTTCTTTAAACGCTACACAAGAAGAAAAAAATACGACCTTTGATCGGTTAATTGCAGAACTGCACAAGCGGAATATGAAGCTAGTGCTAGATATTGTCTGCAACCATAGCAGCCCTGACACTAGCGGTAGTAAAGGGGAATTGTATGATGATGGCGTCAAAATTGCTGATTTCAATGATGATGTTAATCATTGGTATCACCATTACGGCGAAGTGCAAGACTGGGAAGACGATTGGCAAGTACAGAACTGTGAACTATCTGGTCTAGCAACCTTTAATGAGAACAATACGGAATATCGTGAGTATATCAAGTCAGCCATTAAACAATGGCTAGACCGGGGTGTGGATGCATTGCGGGTGGATACTGTCAAGCACATGCCTATCTGGTTTTGGCAAGAATTCACTGGTGATATGACCAATCACAAACCAGATGTATTCATTTTTGGTGAATGGATTTACAGTAATCCTACTGACGATCGCTCAGTGGAATTTGTTAACCACTCAGGCATGACACTGCTAGACTTTGGGTTGTGCGTGGCAATTCGAGCCGCACTAGGGCAAGGTTCAGAAATGGGATTCCAGACAATTCAATACATTTTTGACCAAGATTATCGCTACAACGGGGCAACAGAGTTAGTTACCTTCATCGATAATCATGATATGTCCCGCTTCCAATCGCTGAACCCCGATCCAGCGATGTTGAAGGTTGCGATCGCCTTAATTATGACCTGTCGCGGTATTCCCTGCATCTATTACGGTACAGAACAATATCTGCATGACGATACCGATGGCGGTAACGATCCGTATAACCGCCCGATGATGGAAAATTGGGATACTGAGACTGAAATTTATCGTTGCATCAGGCTGTTGTCTGGCTTACGGCGACTGAATCCAGCCGTATCAATGGGTAGCCACTGGCAAAAATACTTAACAGCAGATATTTACTGCTATGTACGCCGTTATCGTGACTCTGTGTGTTTTGTAGCTTTAAACCGGGGAGGAGAAGTTACTCTAGCAGAAGTAGAAACAGAATTGCCCGATGGAGAACATACTTGCGTGGTGACTCGTAATAAGTATGAGGTGAAAGACGGCAAGATTTATAATCTGGTATTAGAAGAACGGGGAGTGCTTGTTTTCAGCCGCGTTGGGGAACGGATAAAAGCACAGACAATTGTGCGCGTCCAACTCACTGGCGTGGATACCAAACCCGGTGAAATCATTGTGGTAACAGGAGATTGCCCAGAGTTGGGTAACTGGGATATCAGCAAAGCATATCCTTTAGAGTACATCAACCCGAATACTTGGTCTGC
>NZ_DASQZC010000375.1:0-30706 GCF_035638895.1 Nostoc sp.
CAGCGAACCCTGATAATTGGCGCATTTTTGGAGTATGGAAACCAATCACAATATCTTGTTTATCTATACCCATTTCCATCAGTTCTAAAGCTATATCTGCCTCCGTTGTATTTTGTTGAATCCAAATTTTATTATTTTTGATATCTATATGCATTATTGGCCCATAAATCCGCTTTTGATTGTTCCATCCAACGCTAATAATTTGATAATGGTCATGTTCTAGATCAAAAATTTGTTCGACTTCCACATCTCCGTAACTAGGCTTGAACTGGAGATATTTAGTTAACAGTTGCCTAACTTTTGTCCGATATTCATTTAATTTATCCATACAAAATAGCGATCGCTTGTATAAAAGCCATTGCAAAATTAGCAATACTAATTCTTAATTCCCGTCGCAGCAATACCTTGAATAAACTGACGCTGACCGATGAGAAATAATACCATCACTGGAACAGTCGCTATTGTCACCGCCGCCATCATCAACGGCCAATTATTCGTAAATTGCTCTTGAAACTCAGCCAACGCCAGTTGCACCGTCCTTAATTCTGGTCGTGTCGTAAACACCAAAGGCTTAAACAAATCATTCCATTCACCGATGAAGGTGAACAAAAACAGTGTCACCAACGCCGGACGGGCTAAAGGTAACATCACCCGCCACAAAATTTGCAGTCGGTTCGCCCCATCTATGGCTGCGGCTTCCTCTAACTCCACCGGAATTGTCTGGAAATACTGACGTAACAAGAAAATTCCAAACCCGTTGACCGCAGTAGGTAAAATCAGCGCCCAGTATGTATTTATCAGGTGTCCCCACTTCAAAACCAAAAAGATGGGAATCACCAATAACTGAAAAGGAATCACCAAGGTTGCTAAAACTACCAAAAGCAGTGCTTGGCGTCCCCGAAACTTCAGCCGTGCTAGGGCGTAACCCGCTAAAGCGGAAGTGACAATCTGAAACGCCGTCACAGCGATCGCTACCAGGGTAGAATTAGCAAACGCCAGTAAAAATTTTCCCTGTTGCCATGCAACCCGGTAATTAGCTAAAGACCAGCTATTTTTGGACACATTTTCCGGGCTGGTGGTCGTCGGTGCAAAGGAGGTGAGAAAGACCACAAACAGAGGTAGTAGAACGATAAATGCCCCTAGCAGTAACACTACTAGGCTCAAAAAATCACCAGATTTCACATTCGGATTTGGTTTAGACATAACTTGAGCCGTAAAGCATTTATTTCGCTAGTACTAGAGCATTGCCCTCAGCAACCATTAATCTATAAACATAGTCTACTTGTTAAGTTAAATTAAACCACTAGTGATTATTACCCTCAGTTCATGGGGTAAATTGAATCCTGGTGAATAATCAGGTTTACAGGAGTAAAGATACCATGCAGCAGCTTACAGACCATTCTAAAGAATTAGATTTCAAGAGCGAAACATACAAAGATGCTTATAGCCGGATTAATGCGATCGTGATTGAAGGGGAACAAGAAGCCCATGAGAATTACATCACACTAGCCCAACTGCTGCCAGAATCTCATGATGAATTGATTCGCCTATCCAAGATGGAAAGTCGTCACAAGAAAGGATTTGAAGCTTGTGGGCGCAATTTACAAGTAACCCCAGATTTGCAATTTGCCAAGGAATTTTTCTCTGGACTACACCAAAATTTCCAAACAGCGGCCGCAGAAGGAAAGGTAGTTACTTGCTTGTTGATTCAGTCTTTGATTATTGAATGTTTTGCGATCGCAGCATATAACATTTACATCCCCGTTGCCGATGATTTCGCCCGCAAAATCACTGAGGGAGTAGTAAAAGAAGAATATAGCCACCTCAACTTTGGGGAAGTTTGGTTGAAAGAACACTTTACAGAATCCAAAGCTGAACTTGAACTTGCAAATCGCCAAAACCTACCCATCGTCTGGAAAATGCTCAACCAAGTAGAGGGTGATGCCCACACAATGGCAATGGAAAAAGATGCTTTAGTAGAAGACTTTATGATTCAGTACGGTGAAGCATTAAGTAACATCGGTTTTACGACACGCGATATTATGCGCTTGTCAGCCTACGGACTCATAGCTGCTTAATAAAAAGTTAGGAGCAAAGCCGGAGACGCTTTGCCTCCGGTGAGGAATGATCAGTGAGAAATTATAAATCGTACTCCTAACTCCTGTACAGACGCGATTAATCGCGTCTCTAACTCCCAACTGTACTAAATTCCACCCTTTCGAGACAGCATAAGCCTAATAATCACTACATGTTTGGTCTAATTGGACATCTGACTAGTTTGGAACACGCTCAATCGGTAGCCCAAGAATTGGGATACCCAGAATACGCCGATCAAGGGCTAGACTTCTGGTGTAGCGCCCCACCGCAAATTGTTGATAGCATTATTGTCACCAGTATAACTGGGCAACAAATTGAAGGACGGTATGTAGAATCTTGCTTTTTGCCAGAGATGCTAGCTAGTCGCCGCATCAAAGCCGCAACGCGTAAAATCCTTAACGCCATGGCCCATGCACAGAAGCACGGCATTAATATCACAGCTTTAGGCGGATTTTCCTCAATTATTTTTGAAAACTTTAAGTTAGAGCAGTTTAGCCAAGTCCGCAACATTAAACTAGAGTTTGAACGGTTCACCACAGGAAACACTCATACTGCCTACATTATTTGTAAGCAGGTGGAAGAAGCCTCCAAACAACTGGGAATTGATTTATCAAAAGCAACTGTTGCTATATGTGGAGCAACTGGGGATATTGGTAGTGCAGTTACACGCTGGCTAGATGCGAAAACAGATGTTCAAGAACTTCTGCTGATAGCCCGTGATCAAGAACGTCTCAAAGAGTTGCAAGGCGAACTAGGGCGGGGAAAAATCATGGGTTTAACAGAAGCACTGCCCCTAGCTGATGTTGTAGTTTGGGTTGCTAGTATGCCCAGAGGCGTGGAAATTGACCCTACCAGTTTGAAACAACCCTGTTTGTTGATTGATGGTGGTTATCCTAAAAACTTAGCGACGAAAATTCAGTATCCTGGTGTACATGTGTTAAATGGTGGAATTGTAGAGCATTCCCTGGATATTGACTGGAAAATTATGAAAATCGTCAATATGGACGTGCCAGCCCGCCAGTTGTTTGCTTGTTTTGCCGAATCAATGCTGCTGGAATTTGAGAAGTTATACACGAACTTTTCGTGGGGACGGAATCAGATTACCGTAGATAAAATGGAGCAGATTGGTCGGGTATCAGTAAAACATGGATTTAGACCACTGCTGGTTTAGTCATTAGTCCTTTGTCATTAGTCATTTGTTATTTACAAAGGACAAAGGACAAAGGACAAAGGACAAAAGATAAAAGACAAAGGATAGATAACTTATAACTCGTAATTGATAACCCCTACGATGGCAACTACCGAGCGTAAACCGCTACTGTTAGATTTTGAAAAGCCCCTAGCAGAACTAGCAACCCGAATCGATCAAATTCGGCAACTTGCAGAGGAAAATGGTGTCGATGTTTCTGGTCAAATTCGTCAACTAGAAGCACGGGCCATGCAACTGCGTGAGGAAATTTTCAGTAGTCTATCCCCGTCTCAGCGATTGCAAGTCGCTCGTCATCCGCGTCGCCCCAGTACTCTCGATTACATTCAGGCTATTAGTGATGAATGGATGGAATTGCATGGCGATCGCTGTGGTGGTGACGATCCGGCTTTAGTTGGTGGTATCGGTCGTCTGAGTGGGCAACCTGTGGTGATGTTGGGTCATCAAAAAGGTCGTGATACCAAAGACAATATTGCCCGTAACTTTGGAATGCCTTACCCTGGCGGCTACCGCAAAGCAATGCGGTTAATGGAACACGCCAACAAGTTTAGTATGCCAATACTAACTTTTATCGACACACCAGGAGCTTGGTCTGGAGTAGAAGCAGAACACCAAGGTCAAGGAGAAGCGATCGCCTACAACTTGCGAGAAATGTTCTGTTTAGATGTACCAATTATCTGCACAGTTATTGGTGAAGGTGGTTCCGGTGGCGCACTCGGAATTGGTGTAGGCGATCGCCTACTCATGTTTGAACACTCAGTTTATACAGTCGCCACTCCCGAAGCCTGCGCCGCCATTCTCTGGAAAGATGCTGCTAAGGCTCCCCAAGCAGCTGTTGCTCTAAAAATTATTTCCCACGACCTGAAAAAGTTAGGAATTATCGACCAAATACTGCCTGAACCCACTGGCGGCGCTCATTCCGATCCTTTAAAAGCCGCTACCATTCTCAAGCAAGTGCTGTTGGAAAATTTGGACGAACTCAATCGTTTAACTGCTCCAGAACGCCGTCAACTGCGCTATGAAAAATTCCGCAAAATTGGCGTTTTTACAGAAGTTGCCCACTAACAACCCTGCATAATAATTGATCAGCAGAGCAGAAATGCTATAATTGCCTATGTGCTTAAAGATTTTTAACAATCTAGCCATAGGCATTTGCATGTTAAGTAAATCTACTCAATTTGATTGAGTAGCTTTTGTATTATTAAGTAATCTAATTTGAGTATACGGCGTGGTTTTCCAGGCGACTATTTGTTGTCTTCACTGGTAAAACCCACAATATACCCACTATTGCACTGCATTATAGCAGTTGTTTAATGGAAATCATCAGATTTTTAGATTCCTCTAATCTATCTAAACCGAGAAGTGTGAATAATTGGGTGGTAATAGATGGGAACTGCCAAAAAACTGGGAGACACCATGAATGAGTGTTGAGCAAAAACGACGCGCCCTGATTACTGGGGCAAGTAGTGGAATTGGGAAAGCAACGGCTTTAGCTTTTGCAAAAGCTGGAATAGATGTCGCCTTAGTCAGCCGTTCTTCGGATAAGTTGGAGGCGGTAAGAGAAGCTGTACAGCATACTGGGGTCGAAGCGAAAGCTTACCCTGTAGATTTAGCGAGACTCTCCGAAGTAAAAGAAAAGATCCAAGCGATCGCTCTTGACTTTGGCGATATAGACATTCTGATAAACAATGCAGGCCTTGCCTACACAGCTACTTTGAGCGAAACCCCCCTAGAGGACTGGCAACAGGTAATTGACTTAAATCTTACCAGCGTGTTTCAGTGCATTGTGGGAATTTTGCCTTCAATGCGCGATCGGGGCACAGGCACAATTATCAACGTCGCCTCAATTGCCGCCAAGCACCCCTTTCCCGGTTGGGGAGCATACAGCATCAGCAAAGCTGGTTTGATAGCCCTCTCTCAAACCCTGGCACAAGAAGAACGCATCCACGGCATTCGTGTCACATCTATCTGTCCCGGCGCAGTCAATACCGAACTTTGGGACACAGAAACAGTTCGTGTCAGCTTAGACCGTTCCAAAATGTTAACCCCGGAAATTGTGGCTGAGTCAATTCTCTACACAGTTCTGTTACCACAACAGGCAGTTATTGATGAATTGACCCTGATGCCCAGTGCAGGCGCACTTTAATTAGTCTTTTGCAAATGACTAATGACTAATAACTAATGACTAAACCATAACCAAGACTTAATCATGACTATTGCTAGTTCCAACGGTTCTAATTCCTCTCAATCGCCTCTGATTCCCGATTTGTCAGAAGCCATAACTCCTAGACCCGATCGCAACACCCACAACGGGCGACAAGCGGATGTGTCCCCGCCAAAAGAGGAACATCTGGAGGAAATGAAGGACGCCGTGCGGACACTAATATTGGGAGTTGGCGAAGATCCCGAACGCGAAGGACTCCTCAAAACACCCAAGCGAGTGGCCGAGGCAATGCGATTTCTTACCAGTGGCTACACCCAATCCCTTGAAGAACTCGTTAACGATGCCATATTTGATGAAGGGCATAACGAGATGGTACTAGTTAGAGATATTAGTTTTTTTAGTCTGTGCGAACACCACATGCTGCCATTTATGGGTAGAGCACATGTTGCTTATATCCCCAACCAAAAAGTTGTGGGACTGAGTAAGCTGGCCCGCATTGTTGAGATGTATTCCCGTCGCTTGCAAGTACAAGAGAGACTAACCCGCCAAATTGCCGAAGCAATCCAGACCATTCTGGAACCTCAAGGGGTAGCCGTTGTGATGGAAGCTAGCCACATGTGTATGGTGATGCGGGGTGTTCAAAAACCAGGCTCTTGGACTGTCACTAGCGCAATGGTTGGTGCCTTCCAAGAGGAACACAAAACCCGCGAAGAATTTTTTAGCTTAATTCGCCATCAACCAGCATTCTTTTAAGGAATGGGGAGTGGGGAGTGGGGCATTGAGCAGAGGGGAAATAGATAATTAATTTTTATTCTTCCCCTGCTTCCCCTTGTCCCCTTCTCCCCTTCTCCCCTTCTCCCCTTCTCCCCTTGTCCCCTTGTCCCCCTGCTCCCTCATCCCCCACTCCCGACTCCCTACTCCCTACTCCCTACTCCCCAATTTCCCAAACAACTTGGCTACTTTATCTAAATCTTTGTCTCCAGGTGCGCGTTCTACACCACTAGATAAATCAACTCCACTGGGATTAACCTGACTTAGGGCTTCCACAATATTATCTGCTGTTAGTCCCCCAGCTAAAAACCAAGGGCAATTGGGGTTAAATTGCTCTAGCATTGCCCAATCTAAGGTTTTGCCTGTACCACCAAGTTGTTCGGGATGGTAAGCATCAAGTAGTAAAGTATCTACGTAGTTGGTGTAATTAGCCACTGTGTCAAGATGCTCAAGACTACGAACTCTGAGTGCTTTAATAATTTCAACATTGGGTAAAGCTTGACGTAATTGGTAGCAAAAATCTGGTAATTCATCCCCGTGTAACTGAACACCAGTCAACCCAGAATCAATAACTATCTGACTGATTTCGGGGATACTAGCGTTGGCAAAAACACCAATTGTGTCAATATTAGCCGGGAGTTCTGCTACTGCTGCCCGAATTTGGGATGTAGTCACGTAGCGAGCTGAGTTTGGCACACAAATAAATCCTAGTGCCGTTGCGCCCAGAGAGGCGATCGCTATAGACTGCTGTGGTTGAGTGATGCCGCAAATTTTAACGCGCATGAATATTTAGTAAATTTACAATAATCATCAAGAAAGTCTAAACTATCCGAAAAACTTTTGTGCCTTGGTAATTTTATAATTTTGTAGGTCTACATTTTAGGAGACAAAAGCTTGATTTCATCTATTTTACTAGCAGCCCAGCCAACTGTTCCCACAACACCTGCGTGGAATCCTACAGTAGGCATCATCATCAGTATCAGTTGCTTGGTAATTGTTTTGCTAAGTACTAGGATTGAAAAACCCTTAGTTGGCCCCAAGTTCCCCATCCTGCCGATTAGTATTCCAACATTCGTTGCAGCAATGGCTTTTGGTCATATTATCGGCGTTGGCATCGTTTTAGGACTGACTAACATCGGTCGTCTGTAGTTTTGCGATGATCGCGGCGTTATAAGCAACGCCGCGATCAATACAAAACTCCTAAAAACGATTTTGGTTCTTTCTCCAGCAAAATAACTCATGAGCATTAGCCAGTCAGTCTCCGTGTAGTCACTCTAACTAAGGGCGGAGGTATTAACCTTCCCCTTGAGGGACGATTCCAACTACTTCATCAACGGAGGATTTATATAGTAGAAACGGGATTAATCCCCTCTCTAAGGCTTATGTAAGTTAATTTATGCAGGAGAAAGAACCATGATGTCATCAATGTTATTAGCAGCCCAGGCAACTTTACCCAAAACTGGTACCACATGGAACTTGACTGAAGCGGCAATTATTACTGGTATTTGTCTGTTATGTCTTTTGATTATTCCTCGGACAATTCGTTATCCTCACGTTGGCCCTAAGATGCCTTTGCCTTTTCCGTCGGTTTTCAATAATCCCAGTGCCGCTACATTCCTCGCCGCCATGAGCGCTGGACACCTGATCGGCACTGGTACTGTCTTAGGATTAAGTAATCTCGGTATTATCTAAAATTTTATTTTTTCTGTTTAACACATTCAAGAGGAGAGGCAGGGGACAAGAGAAAATTTTCCCCTCTGCCTCTTTTCAATGCCCAATGCCCCACTTCAGAGCTTTGCTCACAGGCATTAATTGTCTATTCTAGAAATAAGAGCATTTCGTAACTCGGCAGTATCGAATTGATGCTCAGAAATATATGTATAAGTATATACGCAAATATTGCAGTATAGGAACTACTGGCGATATCTAGTTTTAGGACAATGTAATGCAAACAAATTGGAAAATTGGGTCTTTATTTGGAATTCCCCTGTTTTTAGACCCGTTATGGTTTGTGATTTTAGGGTTGGCAACTCTTAACTTTGGGGTAGCTTATCAGGAATGGGGGACTGTTATAGCTTGGAGTGCTGGAATAGTTATGGCACTATTGCTATTTGGTTCGGTGTTGCTACATGAGTTGGGTCACAGCTTAGTAGCCCGATCGCAAGGCATTAAAGTTAATTCAATTACCTTATTTCTGTTTGGCGGGATTGCTGCTATTGAAGAAGAATCTAAAACTCCTTTCAAAGCCTTTCAAGTAGCGATCGCTGGCCCTTTGGTGAGTATCGGACTATTTTTCCTGCTCCGGGTGGGAGCTATTGTGATACACGATACTAGTCCCCTCAGTGTTATGGTCGGAGATTTGGCGAGAATTAACTTGGTGGTAGCTCTATTTAACCTGATTCCCGGCTTACCTCTAGATGGAGGACAAGTGTTAAAAGCAGCACTATGGCAAATCACAGGTAATCGTTTTCAAGCCGTACACTGGGCTGCAAAGGCTGGGCAAATTTTGGGTTATAGTGCGATCGCATTAGGGTTTGTTGTAGATTTCGTAACCAGAGAATTAGTACTTGGTTTGTGGATTGCGCTGTTAGGTTGGTTTGCTGTCCGCAACGCCAGCAGTTATGACAACGTAACTACATTGCAAGAAAGCCTACTCAAAGTTGTGGCGGCTGATGCGATGACTCGTGAGTTTCGGGTTATCGATGCTGACCAGACATTGCGATCGTTTGCCGATTCATACCTGTTAGAAACCAATCCCTCACAGGTTTATTTTGCTGCTTCTGATGGACGTTACCGAGGTCTAGTTTCCATTGACGATTTTCGTTTAACCCAAAGAAGTGAATGGGAAACCCTAACCTTACATAGCATTGTGCATCCCTTGACAGAAATACCCACTGTTGCTGAAGCAACAACGATAGCTGAGGTAATTAACAAGCTAGAAAATGAGCAGTTACCTCGAATTACCGTACTTTCTCCGGCTGGTGCTGTCGCTGGTGTAATTGACCGGGGAGATATTGTACGGGCGTTGGGACAAAAGTTAAATTTGCGGGTAGCAGATGCTGAAATTAAACGGATCAAGGAAGAAGGAAGTTATTCGCCTGGGTTGCAACTAGCAGCACTAGCGAAGTCAATTACAGATTAAACGTCATACCCTTGTCATAGTTTTGCAATAGATTCGTCAAAAGCCTATGTGATATTTAATTTGGTATTTGGTTACAAAATGCTTTTTTTGGGTAAAAGGTAGGAAATCCTACCTTTTTTATTTTTTAAATTAACGTGAATTCGATAAACCTCTCCTTGTCTTGAACTAAAGTTCAAGTTTTTCCCTCTCCGAATCGGAGAGGGACGGTTTTACTACGTAAAACCAGAGAGAGGTTTCTTTGACATCGCTTCAGATGATTAGAAAGTTATTAAAACTTCCAGTTTAAAGAGAGTAAAATGTAAGTACGTGATATACTACGTCTCTCACTTACCCTGGTTTTATGGCACTGCCAATTGTTGCAATTATCGGACGCCCAAATGTGGGCAAATCCACCCTGGTTAATCGACTCGCCGGGGAACAAACGGCGATTGTCCATGATGAACCGGGAGTGACACGCGATCGCACTTATCTACCAGCTTTCTGGAATGGTCGTGAATTTTTGGTGGTAGACACTGGTGGTTTAGTTTTTAATGATGATACCGAATTTTTACCACTGATTCGCCAACAGGCAATGACAGCCCTTGCAGAAGCATGTGGCGCTATTTTTGTTGTAGATGGTCAAACAGGCCCCACATCGGCAGATTTAGAAATTGCCGAATGGATGCGCCAACAAACTGTACCTGTGCTACTAGCTGTAAATAAATGTGAATCCCCAGAACAAGGCTTAATGCAAGCTGCCGAATTTTGGGAATTGGGATTAGGCGAACCTTATCCCATATCCGCGATTCATGGAAGTGGCACAGGAGAATTACTCGACGAGTTAGTTAACCACATACCTGCTATTGAAGACATCCCAGACACGAATGAAATTAAAGTAGCAATTGTGGGACGCCCGAATGTGGGCAAATCGAGCTTACTAAATTCTTTTGTCGGGGAAGAAAGGGCAATTGTCAGCCCAATTTCTGGCACAACCCGCGATGCTATTGATACCGTTATTGAACGAGAAGGACAAACCTACCGTTTGATTGATACCGCAGGCATTCGCAAAAAGAAACACATAGAATACGGCACAGAATTCTTTAGTATTAACCGTGCTTTCAAAGCGATTCGCCGCGCTGACGTGGTTTTATTAGTAATAGATGCCGTTGATGGAGTCACTGAGCAAGACCAAAAATTAGCTGGGCGAATTATTGAAGAAGGTCGAGCTTGCATCATCGTCGTTAATAAGTGGGATGCTGTCGAAAAAGACTCTTACACAATCTACGACTACGAAAAAACTCTGCAATCACGGTTACATTTTACCGAATGGGCAGAAACCATTTTTGTGAGTGCCTTGTCAGGACAACGGGTAGAAAAGATTCTCGAATTGGTGAAAACTGCGGCTGAATCACACAAACGCCGTGTCAGTACATCAGTTATTAACGAAGTCTTAACAGATGCCGTTAGCTGGCATTCACCGCCAGCATCTCGTGGTGGGCGTCAAGGCAAGATTTATTATGGTACACAAGTAAGTAGCCAACCACCAACGATCGCGCTATTTGTCAATGATTCCAAACGCTTCAACGACAACTACCGCCGCTACATTGAACGCCAATTCCGGCAACAGCTAGGATTTAAAGGCACACCAATTATTTTACTGTGGCGGAGCAAAAAAGTCCGTGATGCCGAAAGTGGTAATGTTAATAGAGCAACTCGCGTCAAAATAAGTTAGGAGATAAGAAAGACGCGATGAATCGCGTCTGTACAAAAGAGATGCGATGAATCTCGTCTTTATAGGAGTTATGAGTTAAAGCCAAAATTGCTATTTTTAAGCCTATGTCAACATAATAGGTTAACCCAGAAGTCAAAACTCCTAACTCCTAACTTTCAAATGGATTTATTGCGATCGCTGCCACTTGGACTTTATTTAGAACAACCCCAAACTTGGCTGCATAAAATCGATCCGCGAGTCAAGTTCGCCTGGTTGATGAGCTTTTTAACAAGCTATGTTTTAGCTAACAACTATTGGCGGGTACTGCTGGTAGTAATATTGATTCTTGCCACCTTAATTGCCAGAATTCCCCGCCGAGTATGGCAGCAGCAAATGGGTTGGCTATTAATGCTATCGTTTTTTGTCTTAGCGATTGGAGCCATCAGCCCTAATGCAATGGGTGTAGATTATCAGCCACGCCTGCCAGCTAATGAACAAATATTAACCCAGCCAGCAAACTCTAATAATCTTGTTCAAGAGCCAGCAAGTAATAGCAAATACAGCTATGTACTATTTCATAAAGGCCCAGTTAAAGTAACTCGCCGCTCCTTTGACTTGGCTATACGTCTGAGTACAATTATATTTACCGTAATTTACAGTACTAACCTGTATCTGCTGACAACCGCACCAGAAGAAATCACATCTGGCATAGAAAGCCTAATGCAACCCCTGCGACGCTTCAAGTGGCCTGTCACCGAAATTGCTTTAACTTTAACCTTATCCTTGCGCTTTATCCCTCTGGTTTTAGAAGAAGTGCAAAACTTATTTCGCTCCGTGATGACAAGGGCAATTAATTGGAAAAAGCTAGGATTGAAAGGAGGATTTAAAGTTTGGATGACAGTCGCAGAGAGACTGTTAGAAAATTTGCTCTTACGAGCTGATCAAATGGCGAATGCAATGATGGTACGGGGTTTTACCAGTCCCAATGAGCATAGAGTGCAGTGGCATGACTTACGATTTAAAGGGCGTGACTGGCTTGCGATCGCAACTTTAATTTTATTCTGGGGAATACGGCTAGCTATAGGAACTCAGGTCTAATTTTGCAACGCTTATAAACAGTATGATCAAGGCTTGGTATTGGCGATCGCTACCCTTAGAAAAGCGCACAGGTTCGGAAGTTTTTGCTGCTCTTTTTCACTCCACCTCCGCACCGGGAATTGCTACCCTACTCGAAAGTCCCTACCCAACGCCTATCGATCATCCCCAACTCAGCCGATATTCTATCTGTGCAGGCGCTCCTCGCCTAGTCGATGGTATCCCCCAGATGTGGACACCAGAAGTAGGAGAAGTTTTTCCTTTCCTAGAAAAGTTGTTACAGCAAGGGATAGCAGGACATGAGGAGTATGAGAAGGATGAGGTAGTATTTTCTTCCCCTGCTCCCTCTGCTTCCCCACCTCCCCATCTCCCTTTCACGGGCGGTTGGTTGGGTTGGCTAGGGTATGATGTGGCATGGGAAATTGAAGAGTTACCACGTCATAAAATTGATCCCCTACCATTTCCTATAGCTTTTTGGTATGAACCAGGTTGTTTTGCCGTTTTAGATCACGCGCAACAAATTCTTTGGCTAGCCGCCAGTGATGCAAGTGGACTTGATGAATTACAAAAGAAGTTAGTAAAGAAAGATGCAGAGAAAGAATTCTCGGTGTTTCCCCGTCCCCACGTTCCGGTGTCTTCTTCACCTCCTCTCTTTTTGACATCGCAAGCAGATTATGAAACAGCTGTAAACCAAGCAAAAAAATATATTCAAGCTGGAGACATCTTTCAGACAAATCTTTCATTGCGATTTCAAGCGTCTACATCGGCTTCTGGTTGGGAAATTTACCAAGCCTTGCAAAAAATCAATCCTTCGCCTTTTGCCAGTTATTGGCAAACACCTTGGGGAGAAGTGATCAGTTGTTCGCCGGAACGGTTAGTAATGTTGCAAAATAGGCAAGCCGAAACCAGACCGATCGCAGGGACGCGATCGCGTGGTGTCACTCCAGAACAAGATATGCAACTGGCACAAGATTTACTCAGCAACACCAAAGAACGTGCAGAACACATCATGCTGGTGGACTTGGAACGCAATGATTTAGGGCGAGTTTGTGAATGGGGAACGGTTACTGTTGACGAATTGCTGACAATTGAGCGATATAGCCATGTAATGCATCTTGTCAGCAACATTAAAGGTACTTTAAAAGGCGAATACACTCCCATTGATTTGATTCGCGCCACGTTTCCAGGTGGCACAATCACAGGTTGTCCCAAAGTCCGTTGCATGGAAATTATCGAAGAACTAGAACCCATGCGGCGCAGCTTGTTCTACGGTTCCTGCGGCTATTTAGATTGGCGTGGTCATTTAGATTTAAATATCTTAATCCGCACCCTGGTACTAGCCCCTGTGTCTCAAGAAGCAGGGGAGGTAGGGGAGGTAGGGGAGGTAGGGGAAGCAGGGGAGGCAGGGGAAGCAGGGGAGGCAGAGGAAGCAGGGGAAGTAAATTCTTCTTTATTTCCTTACTTAAGACTCATCCCCCAGCACTCAGCACTCAACATTGTTTGGGGACAAGTTGGCGCGGGAATTGTCGCAGACAGCGATCCTGAGAAAGAATGGTATGAATCTCTGCACAAAGCCCAGGCACAACTGGCAGCCCTGAAAATGCTAAATAATCAATAATCAATAGGGAGTAGGGAGTAGGGAATAGGGAATAGATTATTAGTTATTCTTTCTTGCCCTGCTCCCCCTGCTCTCTCATCTCCCCACTCCCCACTCCCAATTTTGTGCCATTCAGCCATAGTTGTGGCAGTATGGAAAGAAGTTGAAAAGTTAGCTGTTGCCGTTCGGAATTTCAAAGGGTGTTTTCCCTTACACACTAAACTTTCAACAAGAGGGTCAGGACTGTTTTATGGCTTGTGCCGCCAGGTTAGTGTATTTGAGTCACCAAAGCATACGGCGAAATTTCTCGACAAGCCTCTACTCTTCAAGTCTACGCTTCGCGTGTCATATTGTACCATTTGGCTTCACTACCACTAGTACAGGTCGGCGGAAATCAACTTACCATTAAATTAGAACCAGAAAGCGCAAAATTAAAACCTTTTGACTTTTGACTTCCGCCTTGCGGTACTAGCTTCATCTGCCCATTAGAAACTAGATCAAGGTCTTCGCAACCGCAGTTTTGCATTTTAAGGAAATATTCTGACGAATGTTGGTATTATCGTCTGAATGTTTGGAATTAACTGCGAAAAGATATATATACTCCACCTTGACTACACCTTGACTCTTAAATGAATCCAGAAAACGCAGAAACTTACATAAACCATCCAACTTGGGGTTTACTTTACAAAATCTGTATGGTTGATGAAAACCAGGATTTGTTCACCACACTTTATGCCCAGCGCTTGTTTTTTTTGGTTGCAAATGACGTTAAAGGTGTTAAATTCCAGTCTCTAGGACGTACTGAGGCTAGAATGATGTTGGAAAATCGCTTACGTACCCTGCGGCGCAGTGGACAATCTCAGGAGTACGATCAGCTTCAGAGTGTTTTCCAACGCACCTTCCAATGAATAGTTCGATTTCCGAACGTATTGTTTCCATTCGCTCCTCACTGCCAACTTCAGTCAAATTGATTGCTGTTAGCAAGCAAGTTCCTGCCCAGGCCATTCGGTCTGCCTATGCCGCAGGAATTCGGGATTTTGCAGAGAGTCGTATCCAAGAAGCCGCCAGCAAACAAGCCGAGTTGCAAGACTTACCGGATATTACCTGGCACTTTATTGGACATTTGCAAAGCAATAAAGCCAAAAAAGCCCTTGAACAATTCCCTTGGATTCACTCCGTCGATAATTTGAAGCTGGCACAGCGTTTAGATCAATTGGCACAACAGCTAGGAGTGAGTCCCCAGGTTTGCCTGCAAGTGAAAATTTTCCCCGATCCCAACAAGTCTGGTTGGAGCGTGCCAGAACTTTTGGCTGATTTACCCACACTCGATCAATACAAAAATTTACAAATTCAAGGTTTGATGACAATTCCACCTTCAGGATTAAATGATCCGGAAATTTTGAATGCATTTAATCTCAATCGTGAGCTAGCAAAGAAAATAAGAGAGCAGAACTGGTCACACATTAAAATGCAGCACTTGTCTATGGGTATGTCAGGCGACTACGAACTGGCAGTGCAAGCAGGTGCAACGATGGTACGATTAGGAACAATATTGTTTGGCGATCGCTCTTAGCCTTTGATTATCAGCCTTGGTCTTAAGTATTAATAGAGATCAGGATTTGATGACAAGAATTTTGTAACAAACTGGTGCAATTAGAAACAAAGGATATAGTATTGACAAGAGCAATCGCTAAGGAAAAATGGGGTAAAAAGACCTTTCCTTCGGACAAACCTTAGGATATAATCTTGACTCATTATTATGTTTAGGCGATGCACAGACCTTTGCAAGAAGTGTCAGTTCATCGCCAAAACTAGTAGCATGGGTTACAAATAGCAGTATACTTGCTGTAGTATCCACCGATGTAGCGATTGCTCCTACTCAATCAATCCTAAGCCAAGTCAATATAGGCTATTCGCACCAGGAGAGTACACAGACAATGAACAATATCTTTTCCAAACTCAGAGACTTTGTGGGTCTAAATGAGCAAGTTGAATACGAGTATTACGAAGAAGAACCAGATAGAGATAATAATTACCAAAATCTGTATCAGCAAGAAAATCCCCAACCACCAGCACCACAGGAAAGCCCAGCCGCTCAAAATCGACGCTGGCGGGAACCAGTGCCTACAATGGGAGATGATATCGCAGCAGGTTCAAAGCCAATGGGGAATGTGATTGGTATGCCAGGAGCAATTAACGGAATTTCGGAAGTTTTAGTACTCGAACCACGCACCTTTGAAGAAATGCCCCAGGCAATTCAAGCGTTGCGAGAACGCAAGTCAGTGGTATTAAATCTGACAATCATGGATCCAGATCAAGCTCAACGAGCAGTAGATTTTGTTGCAGGTGGTACTTACGCACTAGATGGACATCAAGAGCGCATCGGTGAGAGCATCTTCTTGTTTACGCCAAGCTGTGTCCAAGTTAGCACTCAAGGTGGCGTTCTTCATGAAGTGCCACAACCGCCAGCACGGCCTTCTCGTCCTACAGGTACTCCCAATCAAACCTGGGGCAACGAAACTAACCGGATGGCACAATAAACTTAAATTAGTTGTTAGTCCTTTGTCCTTTGTGATTAGTCATGGGTTTTGATAATAGTGACAAATGACAAAGGACAACCGACTAATGACAGATGACAAACCATCAATGACTATAAAATTTGGCTTAATTGGTGGTGGGGTAATGGGAGAAGCGCTCTTATCCCGCCTTATTGCGCGTGGAATTTATCAATCATCAGAAGTCATAGTTAGCGAGCCGCTATCTTCACGCCTAGATTTTTTAAAACAGCAATACGATGTTGCTGTGACTACAGATAATAGCGAGGTTTTCGCCCAAGTCAAAGAAGTTGTCTTTTTGGCAGTAAAACCGCAGGTGTTTAGCGCGATCGCTCAAGAATTAGCAAATATTGATATTCTTAATAAAGAACACTCACCCCTAATCATTTCCATATTGGCGGGTGTGCCTTTGAGTCAGCTAGAAGCTGCATTTGTGCAATTGCCAGTTATCAGAGCAATGCCCAACACCCCAGCAACAGTGGGAGCCGGAATTACCGCCATTTGTTCGGGTGCATACACCAATGCCAAGCACCACCAAATAGCACAGCAAGTTTTTTCTGCTGTGGGGGAAGTCGTAGAAGTCTCAGAAGGGCTGATGGATGCAGTCACAGGGCTATCTGGTAGCGGCCCGGCTTACGTGGCGCTACTTGTAGAAGCACTTGCAGATGGCGGAGTATCCGCAGGTTTACCTAGAGCAATTGCTAATCAACTAGCATTGCAAACCGTACTAGGAACAGCGAAACTGTTACATGAAACCAAAATGCACCCAGCAGAACTTAAAGATCGCGTTACCAGTCCCGGTGGTACAACCATTGCGGGGATTGCCAAACTGGAACAGGCAGGATTTCGTTCAGCTTTAATAGAAGCAGTCAAAGCTGCCACAGAGCGATCGCAAGAACTGGGAAAATAATAAAGAGTCATTAGTCATTGGTCATTTGTGAAAAACTAATGACTAATGACTAATGACTATTAACGAAGTTGACAAAAGACTCGTTAGTATAGTAAACAATCTGGTTGCAAATGTGATTGAGTGAATTATCCTGCACCGTCTCCAGAACTTGACTTAGGGTCTATATTTCCCTTTGATCTGGATCAGTTTCAAAAAGAAGCGATCGCGTCCCTAAACGCCGGACGCTCCGTAGTCGTATGTGCGCCCACAGGTTCGGGCAAAACATTAGTTGGGGAATACGCTATTTATCGTGCCCTGGCGCGAGGAAAACGTGTATTTTATACTACTCCCCTAAAGGCGCTGTCGAATCAAAAATTGCGTGATTTTCGAGAAAAATTCGGGTTTGATCAAGTCGGACTGTTAACTGGAGATGCTTCCATTAACAGAGATGCACCGATTTTGGTGATGACCACAGAAATTTTCCGAAATATGCTCTATGGCACACCCATTGGGCAAGTTGGCATCTCATTAGTAGACGTTGAAGCGGTGATACTTGATGAGTGCCACTACATGAATGATCGCCAGCGCGGTACTGTTTGGGAAGAATCAATCATCTATTGTCCCCGGGAAGTCCAACTGGCAGCCCTCTCAGCAACGGTTGCCAACAGCGATCAACTCACCGATTGGCTAAATCGCGTTCACGGCCCAACTGACCTGATTTACTCCGATTTTCGCCCAGTTCCCTTAGAATTTCACTTTTGCAATCCCAAAGGGTTATTTCCCCTGCTGAATGATAGCAAAACCAAAATTAACCCCCGCCTTATTCAGAAGAAGAAGGGGAGAGGGGGAGAAAGGGAGAGGGGAAGAAGTGGTAGACCTGAAGCTCCTGGAATCATTTATACTTTGAGCCAGTTAGAGCAACGGGATATGCTACCAGCGATTTACTTCATCTTCAGCCGCCGGGGATGTGATAAAGCCGTGGCAGAAGTGGGTGATTTATGGCTGGTAAATAATGAAGAATCCCAGATTTTGCGGCAACAGATTGATGACTTTTTAGCCCGCAATCCCGAAGCAGGACGTTCTGGGCAAATTGCACCCCTGTACCGGGGAATTGCTGCCCACCACGCCGGAATTTTGCCTGCTTGGAAAGCACTGGTAGAAGAACTATTTCAACAAGGGCTGATTAAAGTTGTATTTGCTACTGAAACATTAGCGGCGGGAATTAATATGCCCGCTCGGACAACGGTAATTTCTACCCTTTCCAAACGTACCGATACTGGACACCGCCTGTTGAACGCTTCCGAATTCTTGCAAATGGCGGGACGAGCAGGCCGCCGAGGCATGGATAAACAAGGTCATGTGGTGACAGTCCAAACTCCGTTTGAAGGAGCCAAAGAAGCCGCGTATTTGGGAACATCCAAGCCAGACCCCCTTGTAAGCCAGTTTACGCCCAGCTATGGTATGGTACTCAACTTGCTGCAAACACACACCCTAGAGCAAACCAGGGAACTAATAGAACGCAGCTTTGGGCAGTACATGGCCACCTTGCATTTACGGCCAGAATACGATGAGATTGCCGAACTGCAAAACCAATTAGCTCAACTACATGAGCAAATCGCCGCAGTTGATGAAAATGAACTGGCTGTTTATGAGAAATTGCGGCAACGCCTGAAAGTAGAACGCCAGATATTGAAAACCTTGCAAGAGCAAGCGCAGGAAGATAGACAAGAAGAATTGGGGATGATGTTGGGATTTGCAGTGTCAGGAACTCTGTTGAGTCTCAAAGGTAAAAACATCACAGTGTCTACACCCGTAACCGCAGTGTTAGTTGGTAAATCGCCTGGTTCTGGTCAAGCTCCTTACTTGGTATGCTTGGGGCATGATAACCGTTGGTATGTTGCAACCACAGGGGATGTAGTCGATTTATATGCCGAACTGCCGCGAATTGAGGTGTCACCTGATTTACTACCACCACCAGAGATGCCCTTGAAGCCAGGACAGTCGCGCCGTGGTAATCAAGAAACATTTGCGATCGCTGCCCGTATTCCCAATCCGATAGAATCTTTGAATCTAGCACCAGAAGTAGCAGAACAACTCAGTCGCACTGTTGCCGTCCAAGAGCAATTAGAAGCTCATCCCCTACATCAATCAGGCAATGCTGCCACGCTTTTCAAGCGCCGGGCCCGCTATGTCGAACTAGAAGCCGAACTTGAACAGTTGCAAGGGCAAGTAGAGCAACAGTCACAACGTCATTGGGAAGAATTTCTCAATTTAATCGCAATTCTGCAACACTTTGGCGCTTTGGATAACCTAATGCCCACGGTATTAGGGCGAATTGCTGCCGCCATTCGAGGCGAGAATGAATTGTGGTTGGGTTTAGTATTCGCTAGTGGTGAATTGGACAACTTAGATCCGCACCATTTAGCCGCCGCCGCCGCCGCTTTGGTGATGGAAACCCCTCGTCCAGATAGCAAGGTTTACTTTTTTAAGCTTAGTAATGAAGTGACAGAAGCCTTGAAAAAATTGCAGGGAATTCGCCGCCAAATGTTCCAAGTACAACGGCGGTATAACGTAGCTTTGCCTATATGGTTGGAACAGGGAACAGAGAAAAAGGAACACGAACCAGAGAACAAGTTAATTGCCATAGTGGAACAATGGGCGTTGGGAACAGAGTGGACAGAACTCTGCGAGAACACCACCTTGGATGAAGGCGACGTGGTGAGAATTTTACGGCGGACGTTGGATTTATTATCACAAATACCCCACGTTCCCCATTTGCCAGACTCTTTCTTGCGTAATGCCCATCGGGCGATGCAGTTGATTGATAGATTCCCTGTGAATGAGGTGGTTGAATAAACAGGACGCTTTTAAGCAAAACTAGACACGCTCAGGGGTAATTCATGAATTGCCCCTACAAACTGCCCCAAGAATAAATTTAGATTTGACCAAATATCCAAATATATAGTAGTGGTACTTAGTTAAAAATGCTTTTTTGGTTTCGTATATATTCTATACATGATTAATCACGCGTATCTAACAGAAGTTATAGTCGCTATTAACGCTATTCAATCTTAATAAACTAAGTTTCCAGTACCGCGCAACTGACGCAAAGAATTTATACAGAATGGACAGTCACATTTAAATAAATTAATTGCAGCTTCACTTTCCTCCTCAGTAAAGTCCAACATGGCAATATTCTCATCTGATACTGATGTGGCAATGGTTGAAGAACGTGTAGAGGTATATGTTTGTTTTCTCTCTGAATCTCGAATGCACACAAAATCTGTTCCACCATGTGGGTTAGTGATACAGGTACGACCGTCTTCTGTGTGCAGTAATCGCTGAGTAATACTAGCATGGGCAGGGTTAAATACTGCCAGCGTAGACATCATCGACACAAAGATTGAGGAAGTGGAAAGCAAATTCAGAAGAATTTTTTTGTTCATAAATTTCCTTGAGAAAATCGTCTACTAGTTTAGGGTATTCGATTCACTTTCAAACTTCAAGTGAATTTTCCCTAAGAATAGCTAGCCTGACACTTGTTACCCAAGAATTTTCCTAAGCCACCCAGTTTGATCGCAAATTAGTTGCTACAGCAGAATATAGAAGTCAAACAGGCTTGATATCTAGCTTTAAAACCTAAGTTGTGTATTTCAGCAAATTTAAATTCGCTTTATATCCCAAGATGGTGAGTGTTGGCTTGATGTCAGCAGATATTTTCCTTTGAAATCCTATGCAGAGCGATAGATCGCTCACTACGAACAAGATTCATGTCGTAAATTATTGTATACAACTAAGAATGAGTATAGCTATCTTTACAAGCTTAAAAAGCTTAACTTTAGCTAAAAATAGGATAAATATTTAGCAATAAGTTTGATATAGATTCTCGTTCTTAAATTATCAACTTGTAAAAAGTTCTTTTTTTTATTACATTTGGAAAAAGGCTCAGATATCAAGTAGTTTACTAGCCTCAACATAAAAAATGAAGCGGAAAGTACATTCAGAATCTTCAGGTTGTTGCAACTGTGAACATGATCATCACGAGAATCATAACCATGATCATAATTATGATGAGAATCATAACCATGACCACGATCACGGTGGAGAATTCAATCTGAAAGATGAAATATTGCCTTTGGTAGCAATTTTAAGTTTATATGCGCCTGGTGTAATTTTTGAAAATCAATTACACAATACATTCTATTCAATAGGTGAATATCTGCTGTTTATCCCTGCTTATTTATTAAGTGGATGGAGTGTTTTAAAAACTGCTGGGCGCAATATCCTCAAAGGTAGAATATTCGATGAAACGTTTTTAATGGCAGTAGCGACACTAGGGGCGATCGCAATTCATAAGTTACCCGAAGCTGTCGGAGTCATGTTATTTTATAAAATCGGAGAATTGTTTCAAGATATTGCCGTTAGCCGTTCCCGTAATTCCATCAAAGCATTATTAGAAGTACGTCCAGATTATGCCAATATTCAAACGAAGGGAGAATTAAAAAAAGTATCCCCAAATACAGTAAATATTGGAGATATTATCGTCGTCAAACCTGGGGAAAAGATTCCCTTAGATGGTGAGATTATAGATGGGAATTCACAAGTTGATACATCTGCATTAACTGGAGAATCTATACCGCGATCAGTGAGAGTGGGAGAGACAGTTTTGGCTGGGATGATTAATAAAATGGGTGTTCTCAGCATTAGAGTAACAAAACTATTTGATGATTCTTCCATTGCCAAAATTTTAGACTTGGTGCAAAATGCCAAAAGTAAAAAAGCAGAAACAGAAAAATTTATTACCAAATTTGCCCGCTATTACACACCAATAGTAGTTTTTACATCTCTAGCAGTTGCAATATTACCTCTTTTATTCATTGCTGGCGCAACTTCTTCAGAATGGGTTTATCGCGCCTTAATTTTACTAGTTATCTCCTGTCCCTGTGGACTAGTTATCAGCATTCCCTTAGGTTACTTTGGAGGCGTAGGAGGTGCAGCTAAACGTGGTATTTTGATTAAAGGCTCTACTTTTTTAGATGCTTTAAATGCAGTGAATACAGTTGTTTTTGATAAAACTGGAACGTTAACGAAAGGGGTATTTAAAGTAGCAAAAATAGTACCATCAAATGGCTACGTTGAACAAGAATTACTGCAATTAGCTGCCAAAGTAGAATTGCACTCAAATCATCTCATCGCTCAATCTATCCGCAAAGCTTATGGTGGAAAAATTGATGAATTTGATGTGAGAGATTATGAAGAGATCGCAGGTTATGGAATTAAAGCCAAGGTTGAAAATAGGGTAGTGATAGCGGGAAGCGATCGCCTACTCCACAAAGAGAATATTACTCATGATAATTGCCAGTTAGAAGGAACAGTTATTCATCTAGCAGTGGATAATATTTACGCTGGGTATATTGTCATTGCTGATGAAGTAAAAGAAGATGCAAGACTTGCTATTCAAGCACTCAAGGGAATGGGTGTAGAGAGAACAGTAATGTTGACAGGAGATAATCAAGCGATCGCATCCCGCATTGCTGAACAGCTAAGTATAGATGCTTATGAAGCAGAGTTATTACCAGAAGAAAAAGTCAATGCCATTGAGAAGTTACTCAGCACCGTTAGCAAGCATAGTAAAGTTGCCTTTGTTGGGGATGGAATTAATGATGCGCCAGTAATTGCTAGAGCAGATGTTGGTATAGCAATGGGTGGGTTAGGCTCAGATGCGGCGATCGAAACTGCCGACATTGTGATTATGACAGATGCACCCTCAAAAGTTGCAGAGGCAATACAAATCGCCAGAAAAACCCGCACAATTGTTTGGCAAAATATCGGTTTTGCGCTTGCAATTAAAGGTATATTCATTGCATTGGGTATTTTAGGCGTAGCGACAATGTGGGAAGCCGTGTTTGCTGACGTGGGAGTAGCTTTACTTGCAATTTTCAACGCAACTAGAGTGATGAAATAAAGTTATTGAGAAATTGTTATATTGAATCCAAGTCAGGGATAGGCGTTTCACATTTACACGGCACTCACAAGTGTATAGGTTATAAAAGGCGATGCCTACGGCGGCAAGCAACGCAACAAAAACTAGACGCACTTCAGACAGAATTTCACATCCGCAACGAGAAGTTAAAGCAGATGAAGAAAGCTGTAGCTATTGAGGCTGGTACGGCAGTAAAGTTTTAATTAGAACAGCAGCTTCTTGATGAAGAGGCAAAACTGGCATATCTTAGCGATGAACTAGATAAACTTGAGTCTGCATTGCAATCATGAGACTATGTAAATATACAGTTATTTGGCTGATGAAAATCAAAATTTCCTAACTCAGAAAATAAGGAAAACATAGATATTAACTTAATTGGTGTTTGTTTATACTATTTCAAATTTTTGTAGTGGTTATACTCATAACTTAGGTTCTACCTGGGAATTAGGAAGTGGCTTTGCCACTTCTTTTTATTTATTCTGGTAGCCCAGTAAAAAATAAATTAAAAGTTAAAACTAATTTAGTTGAACTTTTATTAGTTGTTATACAATTTAACAAAATATCTGCTATACCTACATTTTTAGGGACGTACAGAGTACGCCCCTACAGTCGATTTATTTGTTGCAAAGATTGTTGACAATGCTATGATTTCGTGTGCATTTAATTGATCTACCAACCTGAGGGAATTCTGGGCATATAGACATGATCCTAATCATTACTCATTTTATCTTGCCATCTCTCACGCTTGGGCTTGCTTTCCACATCGCGCGATCGCGCTTCTTGCCAAGTCCCCCACATTAGGGATTGCTGTTTTTCAACATGGTTAATAAACTGTATGATTGGCTGATCTATTTTGATAGGAGTTTTGAAATCGAACTTAATTGTTTGGACAATCTTAATATCAGCCATAAGAAAGAACTTACCTACAATCTTAGTCAGCCATAACAAAACTCGATTACATAACCAACCAAAAAATCCTTTACGTTTTTTAGTAAGTAACAGGATTTGTCCTTCAGCTTTTCCACCTTCGTGGAGGCGAACTGCAAACATCATGTGGACATGGAAAAAATCGGGGCCAAGCGTCACAATGACAATGCTCCCGTACCAATAGCAAACGCTGTAAGTTATGGCCTTTTTGTAGAAAAGACGGATGAGCTTAATGAAAAAGGAATTGTCTTTGATGGGTGTAATATTACTGAAAATAATCGCATTCTCGTTCAGTTCCTGTCCGTCAAAAATAATTTCTATTGGCAGTTCGTGAACTGTATTAAAGTGTTGAGCATCAATGGCATTAATCATCACCACACTGGGGTGACAGTTCATTAAAAAGTGAGAATGGATGGCGACATCACACTCTTCTTGTTCCAACTCTGGAACAAAAGGTAGAGGTTGTTGTGGGATTTCTCCAGTCCAAACCCAAATCATCCCGTACTTCTCAGCAGTGGGCCAAGTTTGTACTTTCAAAGAAGGCAGTGTATTTAAACATGGAATATCAATACACATTCCTTCAGCATCAAACTTCCAGTGGTGGAAAAAACAACGTAGTGCATTACCCTCAACTTTCCCTTCAGCAAGGTGAGCACCCATGTGTGGACAGTAGGCATCAAAAGTAGCTACTCTTTTGTCTTTACCACGGTAAATCACTAGCTCTCTGCCCAAAATCGTGACAGATTTTACTTCACCTACCCGCAGATTTCGAGAGGGTATTACCCAATACCATCCCTCAATAAAATGCTCTGGATTATTAAAGTTTTTAGGTTTACGGGTTGAGCTAAAAGTCTGCGAGTTGAGATTCATTTTTATGGTTTCACTTGAGGTGAAGCTGTTGATCTAGAAGTAACATGAGAACTAGGAAAAAACAGTTACTTTCAGTACCATGAGAACCAGTTAACCAATTAATGAAGAAAGTTAGAGAGACAAAATATCGAGTCAAGTTTCTTGAAAATGTTAAAATTATGCTAGCCAAATCTCAGCCCATGCAAGCTAATATCCATTAAAAATAGATATTTGAAAAATCACAACTTAGTAATATCTCTAATTAGATAAAAAAATAAACTACTGACACCAAGATTTGGCTAAATTAAATGAGTTAAAAAAATAGGAAAATATGTAATAATAATTACAATAGTTGGGAAAATCTGCCGTGCTAACTCAGGAAACCAAACTGCTTTTAATTGGCCAGGTAAGAGATATAAGCAAAATTCCTATTAGGACAATTCGCTATTACGAGAGTTTAGGCTTAATTAAATCATCAAAACGAACAGAGGGAGGCTTCCGTCAGTTTTCATTGGATGTGCTGACTCGTCTAGCATTTATTAAAAGGGCACAAAATCTTGGTCTTAGCTTAGAGGAGATTGGAAATATTCTTCAGGTTTATGAGCAAGGACAAGCTCCCTGTGGTGAAATTCAAGAAAAGCTTGAAGAGAAGCTCTTGCAAATTGATCACCAAGTTGATCAATTGTTAACTTTACGGTCTGAAATAAAGGGATTACTTTCAGGCTGGAAGAATATGGAAGGACAGCATGAGGATACAATTTGTCCGATCATTCAAAATACTAGTACCGCAGGGCGTAATTAAGCTGTTATGTATACAACTTGCACAATCAGGGCGGGCAAGATGCCCACCCCACAAGCATATTGAAAAAATATTAGTGCAAATTAAAGGCGCAACAGCTTAAAACAATTCGCAATTACGTTTTGTGACGGGGATTTAAACCTTCAAAGTTGGTACTACGAACTTGTTCACCCATCAATTTAAACTTGAGAAACTACTAGGAAAGGCGGGATTAGAAATTAAAAAATAAAGCAATTTCTTTGTTCCTCATCTAGGACTCAGGATTTTTATAGAGAAGAAACCACCACAATTCTAGTCCAATCAAGGCTAAACCTGCGATCGCAACCCCAACTTTCAAGCCCAAAGGTTGCTCGATCCGGTGAAATTCGCTGTTTTGTTCTGGTGAGTGGGCTGGCATTTCTGCTAAAGCTACGCCTGATGTTCCAGTGAGAAGCACTAAAGCTGTAAGGCTTCCCCAAAGCATTTTTTTACTGAACATTTCCTAAATTATCCTGAAATTATGAGATAGTTTTTGGTTGAAACTTACGCAATCTGAGGGCATTACTAACAACAGAGAGCGAAGAAAGAGCCATCGCAGCGCCGGCGATAATTGGATTGAGTAACCAACCAAAGATGGGGAACAAAATTCCAGCCGCAATGGGAATACCAATAACGTTGTAAATAAAGGCAAAGAAGAGATTTTGCCTGATATTGTTGATGGTGGCGCGACTAAGTTGAATAGCTGTAACAATTCCTTGCAAATCGCCAGAAATTAGAGTGATATCGCTAGCTGCGATCGCTACATCTGTGCCCGTTCCAATAGCGATTCCCACATCAGCTTGTGCTAGGGCTGGAGCATCATTTATACCATCACCTACCATTGCAACAATTTTAGATTTCGGATTTTGGATTTTGGATTTTGGAAATTTCTTTATCTCCCCTTGTAAAAATTGGACAATTGCTGCCTTTTGATCTGGACGGACTTCGGCAAAGATTCGCTGGATGCCAACTTCTAAAGCGATCGCATCAGCAGTTTTACGATTATCTCCGGTAAGCATTACTACTTTTAAACCTAACTTCTGTAAGGCTTTCACTACTGCTGTTGAGGAAGGTTTGAGGGCATCGGCAATACCCATTATTCCTTGTAGTTCGCCATCTACAGCAATCAAAATTACTGTTTTACCAGCCGCTTCCCAGTCATCTTTATACTGCTGGAGACTTACAGTGTTAATTCCAAGTTCTGTTAACCAGCGTTGTGTACCAATTTGCACAAGCTGATTTGAAACAACTCCTTGAACACCACTACCTGCATTAGCCTGAAAGTTCTTTACCTCTGTTAAATTCACCTCTTGAGACTGGGCATATTTCACCACTGCTTCAGCTAAAGGATGCTCAGAATTGTGTTCTACCGTTGCTGCTAACTGTAAAAGCTTGATTTCATTACCATTAGCTGTGCCATTGATAGTTACAAAGTCTGTAACCGTAGGTTTACCCTGAGTCAAAGTACCAGTTTTATCTAGAACGATGGTTTGAATTTTGTGTGCTAGTTCTAAGCTGTCCGCACCTTTAATCAAAATGCCATTTTCTGCACCTTTGCCCGTCCCCACCATTACAGAAGTGGGAGTAGCTAAACCTAAAGCACAAGGACAAGCGATAATTAGTACACCTACCGTTGTCATTGTTGCTAAGGTAAAGTTGCCAGTGAAATTAAACCAAATAACAAAAGTGGCGATCGCGATCGCAATCACAGCTGGTACAAACCATCCTGTAACTTGATCTGCCAAGCGCTGAATTGGTGCTTTAGAACCTTGGGCTTGTTGCACTAGTTTGACAATTTGAGCCAAAAACGTATCATTTCCGACTCGTGTCACCCGAAACTGAAAAGCACCTGCACCGTTAATCGTCGCCCCAATCACCTCATCTCCTGGCTGCTTTTTGACTGGCAAACTTTCACCCGTCACCATCGCTTCATCTACCGTCGAACCGCCTGTAATCACTTCACCATCTACGGGAATCTTTTCACCAGGACGCACCAAAATCACATCGTTGATTCTGACTTCGGCGATAGGAACATCAATTTCTATTCCATCACGGATAACTCTGGCATCTCTAGCTTGCAATCCGATGAGTTTGCGGATGGCTTCAGAAGTTTGTCCCCTAGCGCGATTTTCCAGCAACCGCCCCAACAAAATTAAGGTAATGACAATAGCGGCTACTTCGTAATAAATATGAGGTATCAAGCCCTGAGCAATAAAAAATTTTGGGAAAACAGTGACAAACAAAGAATATAGATACGCTGCACTTGTGCCCAAAGCAATTAGCGTGTCCATCGTCGCCGTATGGCGCTTGAGAGATTTCCAGCCATTGCGGTAAAAAGATCCACCACACCAGAAGACGACGGGAGTTGTCAGCAGTAATTGTACCCAAGGATTTTGTAAGAAGCTTGGAATTAAGGGCAAGTTCAACCCAGTCATCATGGGGAACGACCCCAAAAATAGGAAAATGCTGATAATACCTCCCACCGCTACCTTGAGGGAGAGTTCGCTCCGTAATGCTTGCCTACTAGCAATTTCTGCATCATCTTCTTGGGTGAGCAATTCTTCCTGGAGTGAGTAAGAAGAGTATCCCGCAGATGCGATCGCACTTTGGATTTTCTCTAAATTGGCTAGAGAGCGATCGTACTTGATGGTGGCTTGTTCTGCTCCAAAGTTAACGTTGCAGTCCTTTACCCCAGGAACAGAGCGAATTGCCTTTTCGATGTTGTTGGCGCAAGCGGCGCAACTCATACCTCGAAGTTTGAGTGTGAGAGTATCCATAAATAGATGAACCCCTGTGATTGATGTGGGAGGATCCTAAAGTAATTCGTAATTAAATTATTTGTGGATTTAAACCCCAACTAATTCAATACCCCCAAGAAATCCGGGTTACGCGCAAGTGCTTCGCCAACAATTACGTTAGCGCAGCGCTAGCGACGTAGGAGCGTCATTACGAATTACGAATTAGCTAGCAACTGGATAGCCAGCAGCAGCCAACGCTTCCTTAATTGCTGTTTCTGATGCTTGAGTTTCTACACTGACAAGTTTGGTTGTAGGATCAGCCTGAACGCTAGCATTGGCATCTACTGCCTGAAGTGCTTTAGTGATGGTGTTTGCACAAGCAGAACAAGCCATGTTAGGAACTGTGAGCTGGAGAGTCATAGATTTACGGGATAGAGTGGAAAAGTTAGCCAAACCAAAGTGGATGACTGGGGAAATCCGTTAACAGTCAAAAATAACTGGAAAGAGAGTCGCCTTGAATTTATCCTAGACTCTCTAGCCGGCTGGAGAGTCTAGAGATTTTTAAAAGTTTTTAGCTAAACTTCAAATTTCTTTACACACGTAGTATATAAACTGCTAAAAATACAAAATACTACAACAGACTTGTCTTCTAATGAAAGTGTGTGTCAAGACTTGCCCCATAACATCACCTTGCCAGAAGGAAGGTCAGGGATGGGTAGCACGCAAGCGTGCAAGTCCAGCCCATGTAAGGCAACCTGTGATTATCCCTGGTTCAATGGGTGCTTATTCTTATCTGATGATGGGTAGAGGCAATCCAGCATTTTGTAATTCTGCCTCACATGGGGCGGGAAGAATTCATTCTCGCTTTGACCTCAACCGCAGAGGTGAATCTCAAAGTGAGGCGGAACTGGGATTAATCGAAGTAGACTGCATCACCCTGCGTCAAGAACGCCGAATTGAAGAAGCACCCTTTGCCTACAAAGCGATTCAGTCTGTGATTGATGTGCAGGTTGAGGCAGAAATGGTGGACGTTGTGGCGCGATTGAGTCCGGTGTTGACGTTTAAGGCGTAGTCTACCTAATAAAAAGCCCCTGGTCAACACCAGGGGTATCCATCTTTATTCCCTGATATTAGAATTGCATCTGTGGAGCTATTGTAAATCCGTATTAATGCAATTACCGCATAAAGATGATGATGATTTTGCAATTGCCTATTAGCGCTCTTTTATTACTCTGAAAAAATAAAATATTTGTAGGTTGGGTTGAACATTCGTCAAACCCCAACAAAAGCAAGGATTCTTGGTGTTGAGTTACCCTGCAAGAAGCCCCAACTCTTGGAGACGCTGTGTTTCGACTCCGCTCAACATAAATTCGCGTTCGGGCATCCTACGGCAGGCGCTAGCCTCTCTCTTTGGGATTCGCAAAGACGCTGCGCGTAGCTTGCTTTCCCGAAGGGGTACGGGGAAGTCAAAAGTCAAAAGTTATAAAAGAGCGTTAGGCAAAGATCCCAAATTCATTTAAACTTACTTTTCTAGCAGTTCATCTTGTTATAGACTGTATCCAAATATCCTGAAGACTGATACATAATTACTTAATCAGTCATAAGCTAAAAAACATCTAATTTGCATAATCAAATTAAATATAACTCTTGTGGAGTGGGCATCTTGCCCGCCCAGTATATGCAATTTAAATGTGCAACAGCTTAATAAAAGGCTTGGTTAAACCAAGCCTCTATATATACCAAGCATTTACTACACCAGCATTAATTTAAACTGACCTTTGCTTTAGTTCATCCTGCTATAGGCTGTATCCAAATATTCTAAAAGCTGATAAGCGACTGGCTCCCCTTGGGAGATGACTCGAAGAGTCAATTTACCTCTATTCCGATGAGAGTCTATCTTTGACTTATCTGAGTGTTGATAAAAAAAACCCTGGTATCATTCCAGGGCGGATACACGTTTTTCAGGCATTAACAGGCTGAATAATAACTTTGTAAAATAGTTATTTCTACTATCCATAGAATGATAGGAATAACGATTTTTTACAAATTCTCGCGTGACCCCTAGTTGTACTCTCCAGGAAGATCAGTTTTTCTAACAGTAATGCTGCCAACTTTCTTACCTGACATTCTCAATAATTCATCACCTGAAAATTCAAAACCAAGCTTTAGTGCTATTCGCGCAACA
>NZ_DASQZC010000376.1:0-3925 GCF_035638895.1 Nostoc sp.
AGTAATCGGTAATAAGTTTATCAAATTTATTGGGATCAATAGATTTTTTGATAACACTAAAATGACCTTTGGTGAAGATAAAAAAGGCGACATTATTAGGCATATTTGCCACATTAGTCAGCAAGACGGGTTGAACTACAACTGTTCCTGCCGGTATGGAGGATGTTAGGTTTTTAATATCTATGAGTGTAGTTTCAAATAGTTCTGCCACTTCAGGAAAACGGCGAGAGATAGTTTCAGCTTCTGAATAAACTTGTGCTTCTAATTGCCGAATCTGTTGGGGTAGGCTTTCGGATTGATCGCTTTGCAGTTGTTGTCGCAGTGCTTCTAATTGCTGATTTTTTTGACTCCAGTCATCAAGGCTCTGCTGTGCTTCTGGGTTGGCAACTTTGGCATTAATCAGGCGAGTATAATCAGCAAGATCGGCTGTGGTGAATAGGTTAACCCATTCAAAGGCTTGAGCGTATTTCTTTTGATTAATCAAGACATCGACTAAAGCAGTAGCATATATATCGTTTTGCTGTAAAAACTTTTGACGATTTTCTCGTTGCAAACCCCGGCGCATTTCTAAGCTGATTTTGAGAGATTGCTCTAAATTAGTAATGGCTTGAGTTGGCTGATTTGTACTTTGGAAGAATACACCAATATTACCCAAGGTGACAGCTTCACCAGCGCGATCGCCCACAGCACGGAATATGGGAAGAGCTGGGTTGTAAAATGAGAGTGCTTTTTGCTTTTCTCCTAAAGCGTCGTAGACTAGACCGATATTATTGAGTGTAGTGGCTTCACCAGCGCGATCGCCCACAGCACGCCTTATAGGAAGAGCTTGGTTGTAAAATGAGAGTGCTTTTTGCTTTTCTCCTAAAGCTGAGTAGACTAGACCAATGTTACTGAGTATGACAGCTTCACCAGAGCGATCGCCCACAGCACGGAATATGGGAAGAGCTTGGTTGTAAAATGAGAGTGCTTTTTGCTTTTCTCCTAAAGCTGAGTAGACTCCACCAATGTTACTGAGTGTAGTGGCTTCACCAGCGCGATCGGCCACAGCACGCAATATGGGAAGAGCTTGGTTGTAAAATGAGAGTGCTTTTTGCTTTTCTCCTAAAGCTGAGTAGACTAGACCAATGTTACTGAGTATGACAGCTTCACCAGAGCGATCGCCCACAGTACGCAATATGGGAAGAGCTTGGTTGTAAAATGAGAGTGCTTTTTGCTTTTCTCCTAAAGCGTCGTAGACTGCACCGATATTATTGAGTGTAGTGGCTTCACCAGCGCGATCGCCCACAGCACGCAATATGGGAAGAGCTTGGTTGTAAAATGAGAGTGCTTTTTGCTTTTCTCCTAAAGCGTCGTAGACTAGACCGATATTATTGAGTGTAGCACCAGCGTGATCGCCCACAGCACGCAATATGGGAAGAGCTTGGTTGTAAAATGAGAGTGCTTTTTGCTTTTTTCCTAAAGCGGAGTAGTTATGCCCAAGCCAAACTAGTGCAGTTGCTTCAAGTTTTTGGTCTTTGAGTTCCTGTGCCATAGCCGGAACTAGCTGTAATATTTGTATTGCTTTTTGACGTTTCTGTTGCTGTGTTAGTTTTATCCCTTGCTCTAGCAGTTTTTGTGCTTCTTGCGATCGCGAGCTTTGAGTTTGTCCCCAGGTGGGTGGAGCCATCAGCATCACTGTTAAAGGCGTTAGATAAAAGCCCACAGCTAAAAGACTGGTAAGAATTTTTTTCATAGAGTAGCGCAGAGGTAGCTGTTTTCAATTGGGTGTTAGCAGAAGCTCTTGTTATAAACTCACAATTTTTTACTATAAACTCATGATTTTCGTTACAAACTCACGATTTTTCGTTACAAACTCACGATTTTTTGCTATAAACTCATGATTTTCGTTACAAACTCACGATTTTTCGTTACAAACTCACGATTTTTTCCTATAAACTCACGATTTTTTGTTACAAACTCATAATTTTTTGCTATAAACTCATGATTTTCGTTACAAACTCACGATTTTTTGTTACAAACTCATGATTTTCGTTAGTAATGTCGAAATAAATAAGAGCGTACAGCTAGTTGTGCGCCCCTACAGATGGAATATATTCACGATTAATAAGGTTTTGCCAGAATAGTGATCGTTTTTTGTTGCGAATTGAACCGGATTTCATCCACCACATATTGCCGATTTCTCGCCACTGATTGAATACCCCGTAACTGTGCTGTGGAAACTACAGGTGGTTTCAGTTTCACCACTGCTTGACCTTGGGTAGTATTTTTTACAGTAAAATTATTTATGGGTATACCACTCCAACTTACTGTCTTGCCTGTAGGACGTTCTCCCCCACCCCGCATAATTTGACGCCCATTGCTTCTGTAAGCCAACGCTCCATTCTTGAAAACTACTTTTGCAATTTGGCTCAGAGAAATTGTAGCAGTTTTGCCACTACGCTGAATTGATAGAGCTTGCCTTTGTGCATCAATTTCGATTACTCGACCACTGCTTGACTCACCACCATTAAGGATGATCTCTGCTAATTCTGGTAACGCTACTGCAAGTTCTAATTCATCTGCCTTGACTGGTGTCTGTGCTAACAATAAATTTCCCGTCTTGACATCCTGGCTAATTACAGCTTGAATATTTCCTGCGATCGCTGCTGCCATTACTAAGATTGCCACAACCCATCCCTGGAAAAAAGCTTTCATGGCTTTAACAGTATATTTGACTATGTTTAAGTTTCTCATTAAACTTCAAAGGCAGATACTAAATTTCCGTAAAATTACAACTAGATAAGATCCCCGACTTCTTTAAGAAGTCAGGAATCTGAACTTGAAGTTATAAGATTGTTTCCTTTATCTCCCGTATGACTCAAGCTCCCAACCCCAACCAAGAAACCAATATTTTAGGTAAATTCACGAGTGTACTTGGCTTGCTGGGTGCGGCGCTTTTCTTTGCAGGGTGGATTTACCGTTGGTCATATTTTTACTTTTTTCAGCTAGAAGTTAATACTCTCGACTTACCTGCACAGTCTTTTTTGATAGTTCCCCTGCAAATATTTCTTGGAGATGGTTGGGCAATATGCAAAACTGCGATCGCCTTTTTTATCGCTGCGATCGCAATTCAGGCTACATTATGGTTAATAAAAATCATCAGTGATACGGTAGTCTCTGCAAACCAATTGTTAGTGAATCGCATCATCTCTGCAACTCAACACAAACGCTCATGGACAGCTAAACAGCTAAAATCTCTGGCTGAATTTAGTTCTGGACAATTGCGCTCAGTGGAATTTTTGCGATCGCTAGTCAATGAAATAGTAATAGTATCCTGGGTATTAATTGTGATATTTTGGTTAGCTCGTTGGCAAGGCATTGCAGATGCCCGACGAGACGCTGGTCAAAACTCTACTTTACCAGTTGTAGCGTTAATTACACCGGAAGAAAAGTTTGCTGTAGGACGCAAACTTGATAATATATTTGCCGATCCTTCATTGAAAGGTTATCGCATAATTGGCGATCGCGGTTTATTTGATGACTTGCGAGGCAGAGAAGATAATGATCTCAGCAATCCAAAAGAGCCGAGAGTTTGGCGCTTACTCTTAGAACGTGGCGGCTGGATTTATTTGTTTCGAGCATTGCCGCCAAATGCAAAATCTAATGAGCTACCCTCAGTGTTGGCAATTCAAGAAAGTGATAAGGGACATATCATTATTCGCAGTCCAGAAGTTTCTAAAACTAGTTCTCCTTGATATAGAAATCCTGCAACCCGCAGATGCCCGACTTCTTTAAGAAGTCGGGCATCTTGTTTCTTACGAGTGATATCATGTCCGCATAAATAGTTATGCTAACCACAGTCATTACACCCCACCCCCAACCCCTCCCCGCAAGCGGGGAGGGGAGACAAAGCGTAGCTTTGGCGGGGTGGGGAACTTCTGGTTTA
>NZ_DASQZC010000377.1:0-29810 GCF_035638895.1 Nostoc sp.
TTAGCGATCGCTGGAATTTTCACACTTTACTTACGCCAAGCCGTGCCAGAGGTCAGAGATATCTTGCTGCTACGTGTGGGGTTAGTTGCTGTGGGGGTATTGCTAGGGATATGACAATCTACAAAATTAAGTACTGGGACAACGAAGGACACGGAACGACTTTAATTGATTCGCCTAGCCAATTGGACGTAGAGGAAGCAGCAAATTTAATACAGGAGCAATTACAAGAGAACGGGATTGATACTAGTCCAGTACAGGTAGAAGAATTTCGGGAAGTCGAAAATTCTTTGGATCTGCTTGTGGCAAATATCCAAAGACTAGGTTTCGGGGGGTAAACATGAGCAGTGATTTACACCCTTCCCAGTTACACCAACATTTGCAGATGTACAGCCGCGCCAAGTGGTCATGCTGGAGTAGTTTAGCTGTCAGCTGTGGCTTGTTGTTTCTGGGAGCAAGCCAAAAGCAAGAGTATAAGCCGTGGGTGTTGGGTGCGTCGGTCGCTACTTTAGAAGTTGGTCGCAGACATCGCCAAACAGCAAAGATACTTCAAGAATCCCTTGGTGACATCGACCGAGCGTCGCGGATCAACTTCCAAGCGTGGGCCCGTGCCAATACCCAACCCACAGCACAGTTAGCTGTCACAGTTGGCGCTCTTGATGCCAACTGGAAACCAGAGAACTTAATCACAGATCCGGTTGAATACATCCAGAAAAAACAAAAGCACGTTGCTCTAGTTGGCGGCACGGGCGACGGCAAATCAACCTTTACCCAGTATTTGTCCTCCAAAATCGGTGGTAGGGTTGTTGTTTATGACAGCGACGCTAAACCGGATGATTGGTCATGGATTGATCAAGCCGATGTCATTGGGCGCAAGGGAAATTTCAAAGCCATCGACACAGCGATGGGTAAAGACTTAGAAATCCTTGAAGACCTAGTTCAGCTTAGGGGTGAAGGGGGAGATTTAGCGATCGCCGGTCGGGAACGATTCATGATCGCGGAAGAATTCCCGATTTTGGTGGACGAGTGCGACAATTCTACCCCTTGGATAAAACGCCACGCCAAACGGGGTAGGCGATATAAACAGTTCATTTGTGCGCTGGCCCAAAATGACACGGCAGAGAATTACGGCTTGCAAGGTGACAAAGACACCCTCTACAGCTGCTTTGTGCTGGTGCGGTTAGGTCAATTTGGACGCGATTACGCCAGGACTAAACTCAAAGATCCTCAACTAGAGCAATGGTTGAAAGCTGGTGGTAAAAAGCGGTTTATGGTCGATGACTGCCCATGTGAGCTTGACCTTAGCAACTGGGGAACTACTGCTCAAGCACCTGTGGAAAACTCCGGCGGGGAAAATGACGAAGTGCGATCGCTCCAAGACCTCAATGAATATGAGCAAATCATAATCACCTGGGGGCAAGAGCATCCAGGGGAGGTTTTGAAGGCGCGAGTACTCCAGCAAGCAAGCCAGCAATTTAAGAAAGATGACCCAGAGAATATCAGGATAATCTTTCAATCTCTTGCTGATAGGGGATTGGGGGAAGTGGTAGATAGTGGCGATCGCTTGGGCTGGAGGTGGTCAAAGTAATGTCTACAGCTTGCCTACAGTCCATCTACAGGCTGTAGGCAACGCTTTACAGGTGAATTATCCATTGAATAGGCAGTGGTTGAGTGGAAGTGCGATCGCTCAATACATTGCCACTAACTGTTCAAAAGTGCGTCTACACCGCCTACAATTTTTTACCCACGAAAATTCGGCTGTAGACGGCGAAAATCCACCCTATAGCGGGTTTTGGTAATTGTAGACAAATTTTTTGGGGTTCAAAAAACTTAAAAAATTCAAACAATTAACTCTGCAAACGCCAACAACTTCTGAGGAGCCCAAGTTAATCAAAATCAGGGTTTGGGCTGCTAAAGAGATGGTGGAGGATACAGCAGAATTATTTGTAGAAAATGCCGAAAGCAACGGATTGAGACTAATAGAAAAATCTGCACCTTACCCATGCTGACCACCCAATCAACTAGAGAGCAGAATTTATTTAACCTTTGAAGATATTCATAAAACCGATGAATAACTATGGCTATAACCATTGACCCTAAAACCCAAAAACTAAATATTCGCTTTAGGGTCAATGGTTACGACAAGCAATTTTATTTATCCAGTGGTCTTAAAGATTTAGCTAAAAATAGAATTATCGTAGAATCTCGCTGGGAAGAAATTCAGCGAGATATTGCATTGGGACGTTTCGATCCAACACTAAAATCATATAAATTTGGAAATCATCAAAACGTTGCACTTCCAGTAGAAAGAGAACCCTTATGTAGGCTATGGGATAAATTCTTAGCTTTCCAATCTCAACATTTAGAGCTTTCAACACTGGAAAGTGATTACAAGCAAATAACTAAAATTGTTACCGAACTTTCAAGTAAACCAATTGAAGATGCTCCAACAATTCGGGATTGGCTGCTAACTAAATATAGCTACCATACAGCATACAAAACGCTTGCAGCTTTTTCTAGGTGCTGTAAATGGGGTGTTGATTCATTTTTAATTAGTTCCAATCCTTTTGAAAAGATGCAGTTACCAAGTCCCAAGAAAAACAGTAACGAGAACGGGGACAAAGCTTACACCTTAGAACAACGGGATCTAATTATCACGGCTTTTGAATCTCACCCCAAATTTTCACACTACAGCAGCCTGATTAAATTTTTATTCTGGACTGGATGCCGACATGGAGAGGCATTCGCTTTGACATGGGGTGATGTGAGCCGCGAATGTACTCGAATTTCTATTACAAAAGCCTACGCTTCTCGCGTTCGTGTTGTCAAAGGAACCAAAAATAATAAACGGCGTGTGTTCTCCTGCTTGCAAGGCTCCAAACTGCAATCCTTGCTTGCAGAGGTCAAACCAGATTCACCAGATCCAAAAGAATTGATTTTCAAAAGCCCGACTGGGCAGAGACTCAATTTAAACATTTTAGATAAATGCTGGCGGGCCCACGATGTCGGAGAGTATCGCTATAACGGGGTAGTCAGAGAACTGGCTGACCAAGGCATAGTTCCTTACTTGAAGGCTTATAGCACTCGGCACACCTTCGCTACTTGGGCGATCGCTTCCGGGGCATCGCCGGAAAAGGTGGCTTACTGGATCGGCGATAACGTCCAAACAGTTTTGAGGTACTACTGCCACCCAGAGGTTACCAAAGCTGAATGCCCAGACTTTTGAGTACTACTCACCTGCTACTTAAAAACAGGTTGAAAATGCTTGTAATTTAGTTAGGAGGTAATTCTAAACTCATTTCACCTAACGAACCTTTGCGAAAATCTGTTAAAAGTTGCCTTGCAGCTCGCTCTATATCACCTTTGTAACGATGCTCCGCCAAGGCGTGCAAATAGGTGTCTCCGGTGTCTGATGTCGAATCGAGTTGGTAACGGGACTGTAATGGTTTCTTTGGTAATAAATCTGCGGCTACAGCTTCTAAATAGTTGAGTAAATCCACTAGGGCCGCTGCTACTAGCTGGTTATCGTAAGATGCTTCACCGATATCATCACAAATGGCTAATTTCAATGCTGCATCTTGGTCTTCCAATCTTAAAGGGATGACACCAGGAGCATCTAGCAATTCCAAATGTTCAGAAATTCGCACCCAACGTAGTTGGCGCGTCACCCCAGGACGGGCTGCACTTTCTACTACTCGCCGTCCTAACAGGCGGTTAATCAAAGCTGATTTACCGACATTGGGAAAACCAATCACCACAGCTCGGACTGGACGGGGTAACATGCCGCGATCGCTTCTTCTTTTATTAAGTTCTACTCCAGCAGCTTGTGCTGCCCGTGCCACTTCTGCTATACCTTTACCATGTTGAGCGTTGGTAAAATAAGGGACTTCCCCTTGACGTTTAAACCAATCTATCCACAGCGATCGCATTTGCGGAGTAATCATATCTACTCGGTTAAGTATCAACACCCGTGTCTTACCCTCAACCCACTCACCTATTTGGGGATGGTGAGTCGCTAAGGGAATCCGCGCGTCTCGTACCTCAAACACCACATCTACGCGCTTTAGCTGTTCTTTGAGCTTCCTTTCAGCTTTCGCAATATGACCCGGATACCATTGAATCAGGTTTAATCTATAGTTTTGAGTTATAGCCATAATCAATTACCAAATAAATTATTATCACTTATTAATTATCATTCACTGGGGCTTGATGTAAAATTATCCGATTCCCATCAGGATCATAGGCATAAATTTCTCTGCCGTGGGAAGCAATGGAAATGTCTCCTGGTGGGGGATAGCCCAAAGCTGTTAGGTGAGCGATCGCATCTTCTAAGTTACTCACCTCTAAGCATAAACTTATCTTACTTTTGGCAATCGCTTCAAATTCCGATTCGTTTATGTTCTTTGGTTTAAAAATACCTAAACGCATACTAACCAAATTAAACTCAGCATAGACATTCGGAATTAAAATAACTGGCTTTTGCTCCAGCAATTTAGTATAGAAATTCACTAAATTCTCGCAATTAACCGATGCTATAGTGACAAATGCGTTAGTGTACTGGAAAACCATATTTACCTTTTGCCTTTTGAACTTTTAAGTTACATAGCATAGGCAGGCAAAATGTCAAGCTTAGAGGATGTTTTAAAAGTGATTAACTCTAATTTTAGGTACTTGTATCTCACTGATATCTATCCCCTTTTATATCCCAT
Source organism: Nostoc sp. (assembly GCF_035638895.1). Taxonomy (GTDB): domain Bacteria; phylum Cyanobacteriota; class Cyanobacteriia; order Cyanobacteriales; family Nostocaceae; genus Nostoc. Next base: position 4,707 of record NZ_DASQZC010000377.1, read on the forward strand.
CAGCAATAATCAAATCCATCATCTCATTCTTATTCTTCCGATAAACCCGAAAATCACTATCTAGCGTCAAGACACAACTCCCCACAATTAACTCACTCATTCTTACCAAACACGCATCAGCTAACGACATTGGCACATTCTGATATCGCTTCAGCAACTCTTTAACCGTTCCTATTTCATCACTGAGACGAAAAGAGATTTGAATTAAGCCAGTATCTAGTAAAGACATAACTGCATCCTCTCCGCCATAAAAATCTCGCAATATAAAACACGTCTCAGTAATTACTGCTTCGCAAGTAAAGAAAGGCGGTTCAATCTTTTTCCATTCATTAACTGCCCAATTATGCGAATTTTCCCGATTATTAATAAATGCGACTAATGGGCCTGTATCTAGAAGTACCTTTTTCCTCATTTCCAACCGTAACCCTCTAAATACTTCTTATTGGTAGCTAGATCACCAGGCCCTCCATCAACACAGCCAGCAAACTCTTTTGCAGCTTCATAGGCGGAAATAGGTTCTTTCTCTTCTTTATGCTGTACATCCTGCTTTTGTGCTTTAAAATGCAAAAATTCAATAAAATTTAATACCTCCTGCTGCTTCTCAGGAGATAACTTTTTAAATTCATCAATTATCATTTGTTCTTTATCAATTGCTTGAGTCATTATCTTATCCTCCTAAAAAAATCAATCCAAAATCTAAAATGTCAAATTAGCAACCACACAATCAAAGCGCATTACGTTATTGTAAACCGTAAATTTAGGTCACCTGCATGTATCGCCAATCTCAATTTGAAGTTTGGTATAAATTATATTAAAAATCTATTTTCTAGTAAGTTATTAGGGATTATCATCGACAGGATTTAGCAATAACTTATAATCCCAAATTATATTACTAAGTCTAAATAGTTTTTTATATTCCAGCTACCCGTTGCCATTATATTTCATAGGATAAATTGGATTTATCCCACGAGACAAAATGACCTGTCGATTTTATGGTTAGTCTTCTAAAAGTAACGAGCGCGGAGGGATTTGAACCCCCGACCCACAGAACCGGAATCTGTTGCTCTATCCACTGAGCTACGCGCCCTTAGTCTTACACATTATAGCACGTCTGTGATAAAATTTGCAGCCAAGAGAAACTGGGTTTTTGGATTCAAAGATAATTAGCTGGATCTACGGGTGTACCATTGCGGCGAACTTCAAAGTGGAGGTGGGGGCCAGTTGAGAAACCTGTGGAACCGACAGCAGCGATCGCTTGTCCGCGTTCGATTACTTGTCCTTCGGAAACATACAACTCGCTGGTATGTCCGTAGAGTGTAGTTATACCATTGCCGTGGTCGATAATTACTGCTCTGCCATAACCACCATACCACCCAGCAAAAATTACTCTGCCCGAATCGGCTGCCCGAATTTTACTACCATAGCTAGCGGCAAAATCCAACCCGGCATGAAAGCGACGATAGCCAAGGATTGGGTGTATCCGCCAGCCGAAGGGACTACTAGTAGAAGCATTGCTAGGATATGCCATTATACCAGTTCCCCGAATAATCACACTTGTCCGGCTGTTGGTTTTTGCTTGCGCCTCCTCTGTTGCTCTAGCTTCTGCTACCTTTTGTTGAATCAAGACTTCCAGATTTTGAGATTCCCTCTCTAGCTGGTTTTGTGCTGCTTCCAAGGCTAGGCGATCGCTATTGAGGCGTTGAATCAATTCTGATTGTGACTCCGCCTGGTTTTGATAATCGGATTTTTGTGCTAACAATTGCTCACGAATCAAGGCAATTTCGTTTTTTTGCTGTTCTACGTCCGTTTTTTGTTTATTTATTAGCTTTGCTTGTTGGTTGAGTTTTACCAAAATTTGTTCGTCTGCCTGATACACTAACTTCAACTGATGACGACGGCTGAAAAAGTCGCTGATATTTTGACTTTCGAGCAAAACTGCCCATCCAACAGATGCAGGCGATCGCTGGAGATAACGCAATCGTGCTACTGTTGCTATTTGTCGCTCTTCATAAGAACGTTCCGCTACTGCTAAATCAGTTTCCAACTGCTGGAGGCGTTGGGTGGCGAGTTGTAATCGTGATTCGCTCTCTTGAATGTAGCTATCTGTAGTTTGCAGATTTTGCTTTAAACCAGTGAGGTGTTTTTGGGCCTCTTGTTGGAGATTTGTTAAGCGATTGCGATCGTTAACCACACTTTGACGCTGTTGGTTCATTTGTTGCTGCTGTTGTCGCAAAGTATCAATAGGCGCTGTGGAGGTTGCGTTGACTGGAATTAATGCCAAAATCCACAAAATGCAGCAAAATGCAATAGATAAACAGCCAAAAATCTGCTTTTTTCCTATAAATCGCGCTCTCATAGCGTGAAGCCTAACCAAAACGATGCTTTCAAACACTATGAGGATTATTCCCAAAATTTGATTCACCCACTCCAACGCATGATTAAATTGTCTGCCAAGTTGTAACACAAAGATTCCAGCGATGTCAGCATTAAGCAGTTAGTTCATTTGGATCAAATCTGCTAAAGTTTCAGTTACCCTAAAACTCATAACTCAGCACTGGCTCAAGCGTAGCTATCCGCTAGCAGGACTTAAAACTGATGCAGAATAGGCAAGAAAAAATTTCGCAAGTGGTAGTGACTGCTGTGCAAATGCGCGATATTGAAGATCGGATCTTTGCAGCAGGAATGCCTGTCGTAGCTTTAATGGAAAAGGTAGCGGGATTAATTGCCCGTCGCATTCAAGAGATCCCCCCAACCCCCTTTAAAAAGCAGGGCTACATCCTTTCAAACTCGCCGCAGGCGGGGGGATTTCGTGTTGGAATTCTTGTCGGGCCGGGTCATAATGGCGGAGATGCTTTAGTAGTAGCCCGTGAATTATACTTTCGCGGGTATGAGGTTTGGATTTATTCTCCTTTCTCTAAGCTTAAGGAATTAACTTCACAGCACTTGCAGTATGCTCAGAGTTTGGGCATTCCAATTTATCAAACAATTGAGCAACTGCCAAATTCTGATTTGTTAATTGATGGCTTGTTTGGGTTTGGTTTAGAAAGAAATCTTACCGATCCAATCGCCTCTGCAATTAATCAGTTAAATGAATTGCCTGTGCCGATTTATAGTATCGATTTACCTTCAGGTTTGCACACCGACACAGGCGAAGTATTAGGAACTGCCATTCGCGCCACTCACACTTTTTGCTTGGGTTTATGGAAGCTAGCTTTCTTCCAAGATCAGGCGCTGGAATATCTCGGCAAAGCTGAGTTAATCGATTTCGATATTCCTTTAGCTGATGTGGAAGCTGTTCTAAAAAATGTACCCAGCATTAAACGTATTACACCAGCAACGGCTCTTGCGACTCTACCCATACCTCGTCCACCAGTCACCCACAAATATAAGGAAGGACATTTACTGCTGATTTGTGGTTCGCGGCGCTATGCAGGTGGAGCAATTTTAACTGGTTTGGGTACTAGGGCTAGTGGTGTAGGTATGCTTTCGATCGCTGTACCCGAATCGCTGAAATCTCTTTTGGTGTCACATTTGCCAGAAGCGCTAATTGTCGGTTGTCCAGAGACGGAAACTGGAGCCATTGCTCAATTACAATTACCAGAAAAAACCGATCTGAGTTCTTTTAATGCGATCGCTTGTGGCCCCGGTTTAACACGAGATGCCACTCCTATTGTGCAAGAAGTGATCAACAGCGATCGCCCTCTAATTCTCGATGCCGATGGTTTAAATATCTTGGCACAAATGGGAGCGATCGCCACATTAAAAAAACGTCTTGCTGTAACCGTACTCACACCCCACACTGGCGAATTCCAACGATTGTTTCCTGATGTCCCCGATGCCAAACATGACAGAGTGCAAGCAGTACGGGAAGCAGCAGCCCAAAGTGAGGCGATAGTATTATTGAAAGGGGCGAGAACTGCGATCGCAAACCCTCAAGGTGCTGTTTGGATTATTCCTGAAAGCACACCTGCCTTAGCGCGTGGTGGTAGCGGCGACGTGTTAACTGGGTTACTGGGTGGATTGTTGGCGCAAGCAGCAACAAAGCAGATTCCCATAGAAAATATTGTGGCAACTGCTGCATGGTGGCATTCGCAAGCGGGTATAATAGCCGCCCAAGAGCGTACAGAATTGGGTGTAGATGCGTTTACATTGACACAATATTTGATAAAAGTTCTAAGTAATTAAACGGCTTTTAACTATGACTCTAGAAATCGACACCGAAAAAGAAAAATTACAGGCAAGCAGTAGTTTAAAGACAAATCAAGAAACAGAAAACGAAAAAGTTCTATGTCCTCATTGTCAGCGCACCGCTACGAACGGTATTAAATGTAAAGGCATTTGTGTGGCTGACAATGACTATTAAGGTGTGATCCAGTCTCCAACGAGGAATGAGGAATTTGGATCAGTCATTGGTTAAATACCAACGCTGTAGCGCCAACCGTTGAATTTCGCGCCAGGGAATATTATGTTTTCGGGCTAAGTCTGCACAATCTTCATATTCTGGCTGCACATTTGCAATAACTTTTTCTGGTGATTGCCCTTTCCATGCTATTTTTACACGTACTTTGCCATATTCAATTTCTACTTGTTGAATTTCCCGTTGTAAAATGGCGCGTTGCTGAGTTGTTCGCCGAATACCCAAAGTTGTAGTTTCGCGGAATATAACCGCTTCACAACTAAGTAAATTTTCTGGATGACAAATCACAGTCAGCAAAATCCCTGGACGGGACTTTTTCATGGCGATCGCTTGGGTAAAAACATCCACTGCACCAGCCGCAAACAACGCCTCAAACACATAGCCGATCGCTTGCGGATTTAAATCATCAATTTGAGTTTCTAGTACCGAGATGGTTTCTAAATTTGAGCTAGTATCTTCAGAACTGCTGAAATTTGACTGTAAATTTGCGCTTTCACCCACCCAAAGGCGTAAAATATTGGGAATGGGTAAATTTATGGTTCCTGCTCCCAATCCTATCTGCTTGATAGCGATCACAGGTGGTGAACCAAAATCTCTTGCCAAAGTAGTAGCGATCGCAGCTCCTGTTGGTGTCACCAGTTCTCTGTCAATCCCATTGCTATAAACTGGACAACCCCGCATTTCCCACAGCTTTAATACTGCTGGTACTGGTACTGCCATCTGACCATGTGCAGCCCGAACAGTGCCGCCACCAGTCGGGAACGCCGAGCAGTAAAGTAAGGGCAATCCTTCGTCATTGCTCTCAATCCCCAACCAATCTAATCCCAGACAAGTACCCACAATATCTACGATCGCATCTATAGCACCCACTTCATGAAAATGAACTTTTTCAGGAGAAATGCCATGCACCGCCCCTTCTGCGACTGCTAGCTGTCGGAATACCGCCAAACTCCAAGCTTCTGCCCGTGATGGCAACCCTGCTTTGAGAATCATCCGCTCTATTTCTGGCAGGTGGCGTGTGTGATAGTGATTGTGTTCGTGGTCGTGGTGATGGTGGTGGTGGTGATCGTGTACTAAATCCACATGTACTTTAGTCGCCTGTTGACCATTACGTTGGACAAATTCTGCCCTTAACTGATATTCCTGTTCAATACCCAACCCATTGAGTTTTTCAATTAAATACTCCACAGGAACACCCAAACTCACCAAAGCACCCAGGCACATATCACCAGAAATTCCTGTCGGACATTGAAGATAAGCAATTTTATTCATAATAAATTTGTTATTAGTCATTTGTCATTTGTCATTTGTCATTTGTAAATAACTAACTCCCAACTCCTAACTCCTAACTCAGCGCTCCCCGTCCTATGGCAAAAATTTTCCCAGTTCATCCGGATAATCCTCAAGTTCGCCGAATAGAGGAAATAAAGTCGGCGCTTTCTAGTGGCGCAGTCATGCTTTACCCTACTGATACAGTCTATGCGATCGGTTGTGATTTGAATGCCAAGTCGGCGGTAGAACGAGTGCGGCAAATTAAACAGCTAGCAAATGATAAACCACTGACATTTTTATGTCCCTCGCTTTCAAATGTGGCAACTTATGCCTTCGTAAGTGACACAGCCTATCGAATTATGAAACGCCTGATTCCAGGGCCATACACGTTTTTGCTCCCAGCAACTAAATTAGTACCGCGATTGGTGCAAAGCCCCAAGCGAAAAAGTACTGGAATTAGAGTACCAAACCATACTGTGTGTTTGGAACTGCTAACAGCGTTGGGCAATCCGATTATTTCAACTTCAGCACATCTGCCACCAGATGAAGCAGATAATGGCATGATTCGGATAGATCCAGAAACTGTTCAGTCGCGGGTAGAGCTATTTGATCGTTTGGATAAGTTGGTAGACATAATTGTAGATACTGGCGAAGAACCTACTTATGAAGTATCTACTATTTTGGATATGACCGGAGACGAAGCAGCAATTATACGGAGGGGTTTAGGTTGGGAAGCAGCAGCAGCATGGGTATAAGAATTCCGGGACTGGGGATTGGGTATTGGGTACTGGGGAAAAAATTCTTTTAAGATTTGGTTGGGGTATGAATCCACATAATCATCTTCCCAATCCCCAGTCCCTAGTCCCCAGCCCCTACTTCACAGGCGCACCTCTCTGTTTCGGAAATTGTGATAAAAGCGACTCCAGTTTTTAAATTGTCATATTTTAAGGCTATGTCTACGATGGGCACAGATGCAATAACAGGATGGTGGCAACAGTTGCTACAGCAAGGGATTTGACAACTTTGAGAAAATGGCGGGTACTTGTGTCCCAGCGTCAATGTGGTGGCTTGTGAAAAAACCGACACATTTCCATAACTGTAACTCTCTCGTATTTCCTACAGTTTTATATATGAGCTTTAGATGTGAGCATTACATGCGGCAAGCCTTGATGGATGAATGCCTAAAGATTCGTAAGCCAAGGCCGGCCTTGATTGCTGTGTCTGCGTTGTAATTACGGTGCAATACTACTGGAAAAGTCATGAAATCTAACGTCGTTAATCTACCAAACTCTACACCCATTTTTGATAATCACCTTTCGACTGAAGAATTTTCAGACAGCAGCAGCGAAACCTTGATTGAATTGCTGTGTCAGGAAATGCAAGCGCAAGTGAAAGCAGCACCCAGGTGTGTAGAAGCTTTAGCAAACCGCATAGCCGTAGAAGTAGAACGCATTTGCGATAAAAGCTCCCGTATCCAAACATCTGGGGAAATCAAATCCTGGCAGATTACGTTGGGAAGGCATCGGATGCACAAATGCTTACGTTACTACCAACTAGGTTCAAAACAAGGGCGGGTGGAATTACATAGCAATTTGGGTGCTATGGTTTACCGCCATGTAACTATATCCGGCTCTGAGTTGGGTTTTGAGGCTCGTTACAGCCTGATTGAAGATTTTTTACAAGCATTTTATATCGAAGCTATCAAAGCTTTCCGCAGAGAAAACGAACTACCTAACGATCACACACCGCGTACTCAGCTGCAATTAGCTGAATATATGGCATTTACAGAACAGTATGCCAAACGCCGGATCAATTTACCTGGTGGTGCAAATCAGCAATTGATTATCTTGCGGGCCCAAAGCTTTGCTCGTCGTCAACCGCAAGAAACTACCGTGGATATTGAAATGGCGGTAGAATCTGCTAAGGGTGAAGAAGCGGAATCTTACCAGCGTAACTCGGCGGTGCAACAGCTGCGATCGCAAATGATTGCCCAAACTAATTTTGATCCATCAGAAGAGTCAGAACGCGATCGCGTCATCACTGAATTGATGAAATACCTGGATTCTCAAGGTCAATCTGACTGTATGAACTACCTCAGCTTGAAACTTCAAGACCTCTCAGCCCCAGAAATTGACCAAATTCTCGGTTTAACCAGCCGTCAGCGCGATTATCTCCAACAACGGTTTAAATATCACGTAGAAAAGTTTGCCAAACAACACCACTGGCAATTGGTACATCAATGGTTAGGCGCGGGTTTAGAGCAAAAATTGGGTTTATCTTCCCAGCAGTGGGAAATCTTTGTGAATCAACTAACAGAACAGCAACAGCAAATATTACAGTTAAAAACTGCACGGGAAAATGACGTTGCGATCGCCAAAACCATCAAATGCACCCCCAAACAGTTACAAAAGCGCTGGACTCAACTTTTAGAACTAGCATGGTCTATTCGCAACGGTCATACTGAGGCACAGACAGGTTGAAGTCAAAACGAAATAACTAAAATTCATCCAAGCTAAATTCCAGTTATTAGAAATGTTGTTATAGATATGGCGGTTTCAGGGTGTAATAATTAAGGTGAATAAAATTATAGAAGGGCATGAACTCAGTATTTCCCGAACTCTTTAATCTTTCGAGAGCGGAAAAACTTCAACTAGTAGAAGATTTATGGGATGAGATTGCCGCTACACCAGCAGCACTCCCAGTTTTAGATTGGCAGAAACAAGAGCTAGCCCGTCGCAAAGCCGAATATCTACAAAACCGGGTCATTGGCAGCAGTTGGGAAGATATAAAAGCCAGAATTCCTCAACGGTATGGCTAGAAAATTAACTATTTAACTATTATTTCAATTAGTAACTGGTTGCCGCTCCAAATTATTAATACATTTGTATTTGTTTAGTACAAATATACCAATACTTTCAGATTTTTTACCTATTAATCCAACCTTGTTTAGTCAAAATCAAAAATTCATATTAAGCAACCAGCCCTTTTTTACTGCTTTTGTGAAATTCTATAATAAGCAGGACTTTTGGCAGAGGGATTGAGGATGGCTCTGACTCAAGGCGGACGGGCAAATAAGGCTGGGAATATTTTAGAAAGAAATGTAGAAGCAATTTTGACTGGGCATAATTATTTCCAAGTCGGGAACTATGTGCCAAAAGAATTTATTTTAAATGCTGCTTTATTGCCAAAGCGTTATGGAAAAGAAATTTATATTGGAACTGGAATTTATCATACCGATCTGAAAGTTGACTTTTATGTTGTTGGCTCACCTGCAATGCCATCTGGTTTAATTTTCGAGTGCAAATGGCAAGAAAGCCCCGGTTCAGTTGATGAAAAGTTTCCTTACTTGAATATGAACATCCAGAACTATTACCCTGCACCAACTATCGTGATTTTAGGTGGTGAAGGTATGCGAGAAGGCGCAAGCAAATGGCTAAAAGCAAGAGTTAATGATAACCATAATTTATTAGCAGTTTATAGTTTAGACAGATTCATTGCTTGGGCGAATAAAAATCTTTAAAAGATGTAATTAGTAATTCGTAAATCATCCCTCTATTTTTAATGTTTGAATTAATTGATCGGGCTGCTTTGATTTTATAAGTTTCAAAATTAATATCGGTATAAATTTTTTTAATAAATTCGCTATTAGAATTACATACCATAACTTTGACACCACGACTTACTAATTCTGCACAAGTATCTCTCAAAACTTCTTGATCTTTTTTACTAAAACAATTTTGGCTATAAGCAGTAAAATAGCTAGTGTCACTAATAGGATGGTATGGCGGGTCAAAAAATACAAAGTCATCACTGGTAGTGGCATGATTCAGGACTTCTGTAAAATTTGCTTGTTTAATTTCTGCATGAGAAAGCGCTTCTGAGGCTGCTTTTAATAACACCTCAGAACAAATATTGGGATTTTCATATCTGCCTAATGGGACATTGAATTTACCCTGTGAGTTGACTCGATAAAGACCATTAAAACAAGTCTTATTAAGATAAATTAAACGAGCAGCTTTTTCTATATCAGTTCCACCAGAGTGGTTTCGTATACTATAGTAATAATCTTTATCATGTCGAATTTTATGCTCTTTCAATAGAGAAATTAATTCCTCAGTATGATCTCTAACACAACAATAAGTGTTAATTAATTCGGCATTAATATCAGTTAAAACTGCTGTGGTTGGTTGGAGATAGAAAAAAACAGCACCACCACCTAAAAATGGCTCATAGTAATTTTTATAACTCTTGGGAAAATAAGGAATATATTGCTGTATCAACCTACTTTTACCCCCTGCCCACTTCAAAAATGGACGCGGGCTAGTTTCCTTGGGGATTTGAATTACCATTTACTTGCGATTTAACTGAAAATAATCGTGACTAAATAAAGCAAATATAACCGACGAAGTATATTTTATATTAGCTGGCTAATTTTCCAGCCGCATAGATTACAATTGAATAGATAAAGCATATCAAAACAAACGTAAGTATATAACAAGGCAGTTGACATTCAAATGTTTGACGGATTTTGGGATAACGTCTTTCGCTACCCCCGGTACTTAATTAGTATCGTCTTAGGACTGTTTATTAACACCTTTGCGCCGTTAGTGCCATTGTTGAAGCGCCCAGTCACCTTAATTGCTATCTTGGGTTTGTTTGTGAGCAGCCTAGTCTTCCTTACTCTTACCCTACGGGCAATGCTGGGCTTGAGTACAATCTAGACTAGCGCTATATCGGGGCTGTGCCCCACAGACGGTTGCTCTTGGCGTTGCTTGCGCTAAGTACTGTCTACTTAACTTGCATGTATTTTTGTTGTATAACCTCTGTGATGAGGCGAAATTTTTATGGCTACAAATCGTCGGGTTTCCCGCGTTGCTGAATTGATCAAACGGGAAGTTAGCCAAATGCTGCTCAACGGCATCAAGGATGACCGTGTGGGTACAGGAATGGTAAGTGTTACTGATGTTGATGTTTCCGGCGATCTCCAACACGCCAAAATCTACGTCAGTATCTATGGTACAGATGAAGCTAAGGAAGAAACAATGGCAGGCTTAAAGTCAGCCACGGGTTACGTCCGCAGCGAACTTGGGGCGCGGGTACGGCTACGTCGTACACCAGAGGTGCTGTTTCTCGAAGATCGCTCCATAGAACGCGGTAATAAAGTACTGGCGCTACTAAACCAACTTAACCATCAGCGTCCCCCAGAAAATTTGGTAGCAGTAGATGATAGCACCAATCAAGATGATGAATCATCTGATGAATGAGTAACTGAAATAACAATGTAACTTCAGAACAATTAATCTCAGCAAATCCGCTAAACAATTTACAGACGTGACCAAATCGCGTCTGTTTTAATATGACCATAATCTATTTCAGGGATCAGTAGTTGCATATATACGTTTTTTACTTGCCTTGGCTTCCGTGCCTACTCTACTATTCCTGTTTCGCTCTACCCCCAATACCTTTCGCGTTAAGGAATTTCTTGATTGAGGCAGGGAGCAGAGGGAGAAGAGAGGCTGTTCTTGAAAAAAGAATTACTGAACAATAACTCTCTTTCCTCCCCTGGCTCCTGCCCCCTTCAATTGGAAGTCCTTTACTCGACCCTTCTACAGATGTTTATCTAAAGAAAATTGTGTAACATTAGTGCTGAAATCAACTAAGTAATTACGGTTCTATTTAAGAAATTGTTAACAGATGCTGGGGTAAAAGCCTTCGTAAGTTACTTTAGCCGTTATGTTTTGCAACACTTTATACCCTAGTATCTGACAAATATTTTTATGTTGTTTACCCTTAGATAAATACGAGCAGTTTTAAATCCGCCTTTAAGGTGATTATTTGATATGTAAGCGATGCCTGTGACGGGCTACACCTATGCGCCCTGAACCTCTGGAAACCGCCAAATCTTGCCTAAAGACAGTAATGGAAAGATTTTCAGACTTGTGGCATCAAAGTCATACAGCTGCCATAGCAGGTTAAGTTAACTACTCGGAATTTTTTTTGTAAAGCAGATTTTCGACAAATGTCAGGATATGTTGACTTTCTTAACATTTCTTGAGATAATTTTAGGAAATATAGCGTCAAAATAAAAAGAGTTCCGTATAGCAAACTACAAAATCTTAGCCACAAGTCTAATTTCTGTAATGTTTGTTCCTAATTATTAACGGGAACACTATCGTAAGTGTTAATTTGTGAGTAAAAAACATGAGTGTGAATACGGTGCCTTCTATCAATTACTACTCTCTCGATCTGATTCAAGACGAAGCACGACGACTGGTGCAAAAAGGAATGATTAGCCGACAACAGCCAATATATACCCTCTGCCAATACATTCCAGCGAGAGAGTGGGTTTGCGTTGAATGTGAATTAGAGAAATGTGACTTTTTGTTACGCGATCGCATTGGCGACCTAATTGGTCGTGAACAGTGGGACAACGACTAATTAATGTTTGTATTTCAAATTTGGGATTGGGGGTTCATTTTCGATGTGTGGATGTCACCATCAACGATCCGACGCCCAATTTGGGGGATAATCTCTGGTTTTTCATAAGCATTGCCCCATATAGAATCTTGCTAGAATCTTAAGTTTTTCATTAATCTAGTACCGCAAGGCGGAAGTCAGCCCCTTCTCTGCGAGACGCTACGCGAATGGGGAAGTCAAAAGTCAAAAGGCTTTAATTTCGGGCTTTCTGGCTGTAATGAAATGGTAGGTTTATTTCCGCCGACCTGTACTAGAAGCATTTGAGTCTGAATTTATACAAATTTTCAAGTTAAAGAAGGTATCAAAACCATTTGTTGTGTACATTTGGTGTTATAGCTTGAGTCTAGTAAGTAGATTCTGTGACGTTCCTATATTTATCTAATAAGTAAATGTAGGAACTTCACTTTGGACTCGTAGTTCATTGCATTGCTTCCCTAAAGTAAGGGATAGTCTGCTTCCTGTTGAAAGGCAAAATCCGTCTTGAAAAGTTGGCTAAGTCCGGCTAACCGTCACCATCTGCGACAATAGAGGGAAACTCCGCAAGCAACTGGCTCAATTTTCGCAAAATCAAAAATTTGTATAGTATTTTTTTTTAATCTCGAAAAGCACAGAAAAATCACATGAACTATTATCCTACTTGCTCTAAGTAATTATTAATGTCTTCAATGATGCGAGTAAGTTCAGCTTCAGTAGTCAAGCGGATGTTGACGTTGCGGACAGTCAGCAAAACTTTTGCTGCGAAGGGTGTTGGCCAGATATTAGGATTACAGAAAATTTCTAAAAATACATCACCCGTATAACGATATTCCAGGGGAGGCTGGGGAGTTACTTTACCACCGCCGGGAGTGGGTTTAGCGGCGACAGCTTTCAGGCGCTCCATCAATTGATCTGTTGCTGCTTTTAATTCTCGTGCTGCTTGGGGTGAAAAACTGAAGGAGACAGAACCTTCAATTAGGTTCAAGGTTAGAGGAATTGAAGACATTTTTTATTAAAACTTCTTGATAAGTACTAATATTACCGGAAAAAGAGACGAAGCCGCCGTTGCTCTTGGTGGCTTCGTCTTTTTTTCGAGGATGCGCCTGAATCTTGGCGCTGGCATCGTCATCAGACAAATTTGCATAATTGGACTTTTCTTGGTTTTGCTTTGGTTGCCGAATCAGGCTGCGAAGCCGCCATCAATTTTCAGGTTCGTACCAGTGAAATATCCCATCCCTGCGGGACGCTACGCGTAGCAAGATCCCCAAAGGGTACGCTTTTAGGGCGGGGAGCAGGAGATATAGAAAAGAATTAGGATTCGACACTTTTTCGCTATTGGTTAAAGGTAACGAATTAAACTCATTAGACTCATCAATTTTCCTGAGTAAGTACAGCTTACTGATGGTCATGATCATCTCTTTGAATGCAATTCGATCTGACCTAACTGGATGTATGAATAACAAATTTAATTAAAATATTTTTAGAATTAATGCTAAAAATCTGCTGTTATCTGTAGAGGTATTATTAATACATATAAAGCTTGTAGCTGTTGTTAGTTATAAATAATCTCAAGAAAATAGTATAAAACATAGAGCCTATAGAGAGACTTAATTTTTATTGCGTAAGACTTTGATACATTTGATTAGTGTCTATTTATGTTTTAAGTTTTACATTAGAAGTCATAGAACTTGATGTGATAAATTATCTATGATTTACGATAACCGCGCCGAAGTGCGGAAGGTTTTAATTATTACCCTACTGCTCAACCTGTTTGTAATGGGATTGAAAGCACTTGTAGGTTCCTGGACTGGTTCGTTGAGTTTGCTAGCTGATGCCTTGCATAGTGTGACAGATAGCGCGAATAACGTTTTGGGATTAATTGCAAGTAAATTTTCTTCTCCACAACCCGATCGCGAGCATCCCTATGGACACACCAAGTTTGAAGCTGTGGGAGCTTTAGGAATTGCCTCATTTTTAGGAATAGCCTGTTTTGAAATTCTGCAAGGAGCAATCGAGCGAATTCTCCAAGGTGGTGGTGAACCTGTGAAAATATCGCCACCTGAGTTGTGGTTATTACTAATTGTGCTGGGCGTGAATATTTTTGTGGCGTTTTACGAACGTAGTGTGGGTAGGCGGGTAGGTAGCTCAATTCTCATAGCTGATGCTACACATACCATGAGCGATATTTGGGTGACAATCTCTGTAATTGCCGGTTTGATCGGAGTTTGGCTAGGTTATCAATGGATGGATTTGGTGTTATCTTTTCCTGTTGCTTTGTTGGTATTTTGGAGTGGTTGGTCAGTTTTAAAAGAGAATTTGCCTTGGCTAGTGGATCAAATGGCGATCGCACCAGAAGCAATTCATGCGATCGCTACTTCTGTTCCAGGTGTAATTAACTGTCATGATATTGCTTCTCGCGGTGTTCTTGGTCGTCAAGTGTTCATCGAAATGCATTTAATAGTAGATGCACCAGACGTAGAAACCGCTCACCACATCACTGAAGAAGTAGAAAGCCGATTAGAAGAACGGTTCCGTCCAGTCAGGATTTTAGTTCACGTTGAGCCACCAGCCTATAAGTCTGAGCAAATTAGCTTTGAAACTGGAGCAAAGTAATCTAAGCAATTCCAAATCACGCCCTATTCATTTAATGACCTACAAAGGACTGCATCTTTGCGTTAATTCTTATAAGAAGCAACCAAATCAACCACGATCGCAACTAGTTCTCCTGGATCAACCGGTTTTGCCACATGAGTCTGAAAGCCCGCTTCCAGCGCACGGCTACGATACTCGCTATCGCCGTATGCAGTTAAAGCTATAGCCGGAAGTTTTTCCCAAATATCAGACTTCAGCGCCCGGATCTTGCGGATAAGAGTGTAGCCATCTTCACCAGGCATAGCAATATCACAAATCAAAACTTCTGGTTGCAACTCAGGTAATACTTTCAATGCTACCTCTGCCGATGCAACTGCTATGACGGTGGCTCCATCAGCTTCCAACACGGTAGTAATGTAAAATCGGCTATCGTCATCATCATCAACTACGAGGATGTTTAAGCCAGCAAGGGGCAGAGCAGGTTCCATAACATCTCCATTAATGTTGATCACATGAAAGTTATTTCTAATGAGCTGCTTGTTTTTTCTCAGTGGCCCCACCATTGGTAATTTTACTGCGATCGCGTCTATTTTCCTAGAAAATAACTCAATTCGTCCAGCTAGCATCAAGTAGATGGTTAATTCTTGGCTGGCATTTAGAATTATTGACGGGATAAAACTATGTTGGTGTTTAATTCCTTAATTAACTTTTACCATTGAATAAAATTACGTACTGTAGGGTGTATTAAAATGAAATCCGTAACGCACCATTTATAAGAATTTGGTGTCGTACTTTCACAGCTACACACCCTATTAGCATGTCAAGGCTAAATTTATTGCACAAATTTAGCCTTGACACCCTATTACGTATCTTTTGAAATATCAAATAGTAGTCTCATAACAGGTTGGAATTTTAGTAGAAGTAAACTAAGCTGTTACGTATACAACTTGCATTATCAGGGCGGGCAAGATGCCCACCCTACAATCATATTGAAAAAATATTAGTGCAAATTAAAGGCGCAACAGCTTACGAATAAATTCGCTTGCTCTTGGTGCAGATACTGAGTGAACAGACTTTTTTAAATTTAGAGTTTTGAATCTTTCAATTCCATTATCCAAGATTTAAAATATCAAATTCGCTCATCAGCTTTTGAACTAAGTCAACTCAAAACTTGGTTAGGGATTTCCAGAAATTAAATTATTCAATTTTGGAAGCGAAGATGATCGTTAGATTCTTCCTCCCCTGCTTCCCCTGCTTGCCAAAGCAATGGGATATTTTTTAGTTGGAAATCCCTTACTCCCATTCAATGGTTCCAGGCGGCTTAGAGGTGATGTCATAAACCACCCGATTCACCCCTTTCACCTCATTCACAATCCGAGTGGAAATCACTTCGAGTACATCGTAAGGGACTCTTGCCCAATCAGCAGTCATGCCATCTTCACTGGTCACAATCCGCAAAACAATCGGGTAAGCGTAAGTGCGTTGATCCCCCATAACACCAACACTACGAATTGGCAGCAATACCGCAAACGCTTGCCAGAAATCATGATACATACCGCGTTGGTTAATTTCTTGCCGGACAATCAAATCTGCATCGCGCAAAATATTTAACCGCTCAGATGTGACTTCTCCCAGAATGCGAATTGCCAAACCAGGCCCAGGAAAAGGTTGCCGTTGGACAATTTCTTCTGGTAAACCAATGGAACGCCCAACTTTGCGGACTTCATCTTTAAATAGTTTCCGCAGTGGTTCCACCAATTTAAATCTTAGGTCTTTAGGCAAACCGCCAACATTGTGATGACTCTTAATTTTCACCGCTACCCGCTCACCAGTTTGGGGATCAACGTTGGTGTCAGCAGATTCGATTACATCTGGATAAAGAGTCCCTTGAGCCAGATAGTCAAAGTGACCAAGGCGTTTGGATGTTTCCTCAAATACAGCAATAAATTCGTGTCCGATGCGGCGGCGTTTTTCTTCAGGATCTGTGATATCAACAACTTTAGCTAAAAAGCGATCGCGAGCATTAACATACTCTACAGGAATGTGAAACTGCTCTTGGAACAGCTTTACCAATCGTTCTGGCTCATACTTTCGCATAAAGCCTTGATCGATAAATACGCAAGTCAGTTGCTCACCAATGGCTTTATACAGCAAGAAGGCTAAGGTAGAAGAATCCACCCCACCAGACAACGCCAACAGCACTCGCTTTTCACCAACTCTGGCGCGAATTTCTCGAATTGCCTCTTCAACAAAAGCGGCTGTTGTCCAAGTAGGTTCGCAATCGCAGATGTGATAGACAAAATTACGGATTAATGCTAAACCGCCAATAGAATGCACTACCTCTGGATGGAACTGAACGCCGTAAAGCTTCTTTTCGTGATCGGCGATCGCAGCACAGGGAGTATTTTCTGTATGTGCCAGCAATTCAAACCCTGATGGCATTTTGGTAACTGAGTCTCCATGACTCATCCACATCGTAGTGCCATCTTCGACATTAGTAAGTAAATGTGTGGGATCATCAATATATAATGACGCTTTGCCGTACTCACCTCGATCAGCCTTTGCCACTTCGCCACCGAGTTGGTTTACCATCAGCTGCATTCCATAGCAAACACCCAAGACGGGTATTCCCAAATTCCAGATTTCTGGGTCACAATGGGGAGCGTTATCACCATAAACCGAACTTGGCCCACCTGAGAGGATGATTCCCTTAGGATCGAGTTGGCGCAAATGTTCAGAAGTAGTGCGATAGGATAAAACTTCCGAGTATACTTGAGTCTCGCGGATGCGACGGGCAATCAACTCAGAATATTGAGAGCCGAAGTCCAGAATTACAATCAATTGGCGATCAAGTCTCCCCAAATTTTCCAATGTTTGGGGCGCTTGTTCTGTTGGTATCACCGCTGTGTTCATGACGGGAGTGTTATGTCTGTTAAGGGTAGATGCTTTGTGGTCTATGATGATGCTATTATTCAGCCTGGGTAGGCTAGATAATGGTATAGAGAGCCTTTACAAACGCAAGATTATGTGCATTTGTCGATATATTGAGTGAAAGAGGGTATTAAAACGATTAACTTACCCTAGAGTGGTTACTTAGAAGATTATTTATTTGAATTGTTTACGATTATTCATAATAAATTAACATAATTTTCCCATCAACAGACCAGCAGTTTTACTCTTCACGATAATTTTGCGATCGCGATCAAAGAGGATAGAGCCACAGATTGTACTTCCTGTGCTGCTTTCCCTATGGTTTTGGATATATTCTTGAGAACGAACATCGATAGTTTCGGCGATCGCACTGTAAACTTGATTTACCCAATCACTACCAGTTGTAGCATCTAGCGATTTTAGGTATGTTAGTGCGGCTTCGGCGGTTGCACTGTTAAACACAGCTTGGATATCTGGTGATTTTAAACCTGCGATCGCACAATGCGCTGCTAAAATTTCCCGCCGTCCATCAGCCAAGTAGTGATGGGTGTGAAAAATTCCTCCCGCCAGTTTCATCAGCTTACCGTGATAGCCAAATAATAAGATTTCTTTCACGCCTAGCACATCAGCTTCTACTAACATTGGGCCAAGCCAGTTAGCAGTTTTGACCAATTGCTCAGGATTAATCCCTAGTTTACGCGCCAAATCTAGGCCATTTTCCCCGATACAGAATACTAAACTTTCAAAACGACTGGCTTTATTTTGTAATTCCGCCCGAAAAATTGCAAGCTGATCTGGTGTACTCAAAGGTTGAGAAATACCAGTTGTGCCTAAAAGGGAAAGTCCTTCAACCACACCAAAGGCAGAATTTGAAGTGCGAACAGCAAGCGATCGCCCTTCGGGTAAAATGATCGTCACCGTGATTTTTTCCCCCGGTGCTAGCATTAGTTGCAAGTTTTCTTTTAAAAGCCTTTGAGCATAGGCATAAATAGCAGGCTTGTCATCAGCATTCACCTGTCTGCCAATTCCTTCCCCACCTTTAATAATTACAGCATCATCACCCTGTTCTCGCCATTCCACCAATGCCCAAATCGGTGTATCTTTAGTCAAATCGAGATTATCGCCAGGATCGCTACGGGCGATTGCTAAAGCTGTATTTTCAGATAGTCCTGCTACCTGTTCAATGGGGATTTCTGCGATTTGAGCGGGTTCAATCAAATCTACAGATGCTAAAGTTAGGGGTTGGCGATCGCGTAACCAGTGTAAAGCTGCAACAGCAGCAGCACAAGCAAAGACGGGAAGTGTGTATCCAGAACGGGACATTTTTTAAATTTAAAAGTCAAAATAATTATTCAAAAATAAAGACAGTTTCAGAGGACATTGGGAATTCTTCCACTCGTTAATTCTTTGTAAATATCAGTTAAGTTCTCCTTGAATTCGTTTTCGGTTTCTGCCTGAGTCCAGTAGTCTGCATACTCTTCCAAATAGCCAAGCCACATCTCCTCATCTTGCCAGTAAACATATTTTTTGGTTGTCATAGGGTGAAAGAGTTATGAACTTCTCCAACTATGCCAACCATCTTATCAAACTGGGCGATCGCTCTATTACAGTCAGTCGTCTATAGTCTTATTCACTGAGCAAACTGTTAGCCTGCAATGGATACACATGGCGTAAGCTTCGCCAAGCCGGAAATGGTTGATCGTCAATCATTGCTTCTGGCTTTGGGAGATAACCAGCAAAGCAATCCTCTAGTCCAAACTCCTTTGCTGAAGCACGAGCATAATCACTGCCTCCACTGCTCCAGCAGTATAGTACTGCTCCTTGCGCCTTTAACTGTCGAACTACTTTAATGACACTGGGTATTGGAATTCGTTTCGTTCCAACGGAGCGAACAAGAGTGTCATCGACATCAACAAAAATTACCACAGTTGAGTTTTCCGTGCTAAAGCTTGATTTTACTTAAATTTAATCGCCCAACCGAAGAATAACTATAACTGACAATTCGGCATGATATCCAGAATAATAATGCTTCCAGTGCGATCGCATTGTTCTGCCGTATTTTCAAACTACGCTAACACCAAAATGCTTTCCACACATCATCCGTGTTGATTAATCCTAAAGTTTTAACGTGTACTGAATCAGGATACAAATCTACAATCCGTGAAATAATTCGATCAGACAAATTTTCGTCTAGAAGCAGTTTCACAGGAATACCACAAATAACTTCTTCAAATAACTTCTTCTCACGATCGGCAGCAAAAGCTAGACGCGCTTTGATATCTTCAGAAGTTAATTCAGAAAAATCTTCTAGGATTTCTGCTTCAGTCATTCCACCATCAAGATACTCCAAAATATCATAAACAGTTATTCGCATTCCCCGGATACAGGGTTTACCACTGCGTTTTTCAGGCTCAATCGTAATAATGTTGTGGTAATTCATAAATTAGTCAAGATATTTGTTTAATCTATGAGGTTTGCTCTAGTCAGTCTAGCAACTAAGCTTGAGATAAAATTTTAGTTAGACTCCCACTTATGATAATAGAGTTTCCATAGTTTCCCAAGAAATTCCTTGTTGAATATAATGAGGTGCTTCAGGATTATAAGGACTGGCAACTCGATCAATGTTAAGGATGTTTGCCCCATCTGGTAGAACTGGTACATCTGCATCAAATGCCGTTGGACGCATTAAAGAACTGGAAAAGCCTTTGAAAATAGCAATTGTATCTTCCTCATCAGCAATTTGCACCGTTACAAGTAGAACTTCTTGAGGGCGTTTAGCGGTGTATTGTTCCAGTCGCTTGCCAATGGAATCCATTTTTTTAAGAGTAGGAGTATGGTGGTGCAACGATGCTTACTGTGGTGTGGCCGAGCGTCCCTGCTTGCCCAGCTTAATCACAACAAAGTAGCTTAAGTAAAGCACATAAATTACTAAACTAGTTATGCCGAGAAAACCTAAAAACTCAGCCTTGCTATTAGCATGAAAATATTCTTTGAATAGCAACGGAGCCTCAAACCAAACGCGACAATAGGAAGTCTTCAGCGCACTACCAGAAAAAGCACAACCTAAAAAAGGGATAAACGCTAGTGTACCCAAAATACAATAAACAGTTGTCGCCCAGCGCCAAGAAGTAAAAATTAATTTCAAAGCGCCACTGCTTTGATACTCAATTTCATCGTTGATATCCACCCAGAACCACAGCGAAATCGGGATCAAAATCTGAGCTATCAATCCAGAGATAAAGCTAACTGGATACTGGGCAATCATTAAGTAAATTGTGATTGCTACCAGGCTTGATACTCGCCAGTATATACCCAATAAGCGTTGTATGCCTTCCGCCTTTTGCACAAATGCCCAAATTAGAAGAATTAGCGGAATAACTACCAGGAATAATACTGCCAGTCGGTAATCCATCCAGACGAAAGGGCGAAACCAAACGTTATAGTCCATAGTTTTTCTCAAAGGATAAATAAAACATTTTTAACCAAGAACAAGATCCATAACTGACAAACTGTAAGCTATTACCTAGGTATTAGTCCATCTATAATTACATAACAGTTTAATCAAAGCACAAAGTCTAGCCTTAAGACTGCGCTCTAACTTCTTTGTGCAAGCAAGTGGCTACCCAACTTATACTATTTCACGGAATTTATACTGTAAATACGTTTGTAGGGGCATACAGATGTACGCCCCTACAGTCAATTCATTTGTTGCAAAGATTTTTGGAAAAGGTATTAAATAGTAAATTGTTTAATTCACTTTCCTCAATCTCTCTATTTGGTAAAAAACAAGCAACTCAAAGACCCTCGACTCAGATTTTGCACCTATTTGCAAGTAGCGTCAGGAAGAGTTTTAAAACCCACCCACCGACTATATACTCGACACTCTCGGACAAAACCCCAATTTTTTGGGTGTAAAAGTTTCCTTTTAAGATAAAAAAAACCTCAAATCTTAACCCTTATACATCCGTAACTCCAAATATTTCACCAATTATTTACCTGTTAGGGCAAATGATGAAAGAGGGGGAGTCAGATTTTAGGCGGGAGTGAGGTGAGAGTGCAAGATTTGAGTAAGTAAATTTTGGTTGCTTGTTTACCAAACTAACAAAAAATTTACTTGTCTAAATTTTTAGTCGTCGTAAACTCGGCATTCAATTGCATCTGGGTTGTCATCACAATACTGTTCTAGAGAGTTTTTTGGCTTGCTTTGGCGCTTGTGGGAAGCTTCGGCTTGCAATTCTTCAACTGCATCCCAAGCAGCAGCACACTCTGGTGAACCACTACCGCTAATATCACAGACAGTACGCGCTTGCTCTACTTCTTCTTGGATTTTCTCTTGAATATCGCTCTTTGCTGTTTCTTGGATGTTGGTCATTGCTTTAGTCTCGTTGTGTGTTGTTAATACTAGTATAGAAAAACTTCAGAAATGGCAGATTTTAGCTTGAGTACTAACTATTCTAACCATTCAGCTCATAAGTTAGAACTTTAGCCTATTGATTTATAACCAATACAGTAAACTGCCGCATCTATAATGCATTCATCTTTATTTTTTAAGATTTTGTGGAATTAGTACCATAGATAAACAATCATACAATATATTTAGATGCATCTATTAAGGAATGACAACCCCAGCTTCTTGGGATGGAGGAGACAAAAGGCTGGCACTAATTTTTGTCGGATGCAATTCTTCCCAAAATCAAAAATCAAAACCTACTAGCCCCAAAAGAGAAAGAAGCTCAAAACTCATGGCAGACCAAATGCAGTGGGCAAACGCCCTATCAACCCGTCATTCTTTGGAAGCAGCTGTTACAGATGTGGTGGAACGAGCTGTCTCATCGTTAACAGCACCTGCGGATCTAGGACTGGTATTCATTTCGTCTGCTTTTACGAGTGAGTATTCCCGACTGTTACCCTTGTTAGCTGAGAAACTTTCTGTGCCTGTGCTAATTGGCTGTAGTGGTGGAGGTGTGATTGGGACGACAGTTAACGGAGAAATCCAAGAATTAGAAGCTGAACCAGCTATTAGCTTGACTTTAGCACACCTTCCAGGGGTGAAGGTTCAAGTATTTCATGTTGTTGCTGAAGAATTACCTGACTTAGACAGTTCACCAGATACTTGGGTTGATTTGATTGGTGTGCCAACATCACCGACACCCCAGTTCATCTTGCTGTCTAGTTCTTTCGCTTCTGGAATCAACGATTTATTGCAGGGGTTGGATTTTGCTTATCCAGGATCGGTGATAGTGGGGGGACAGGCTAGCGGTGGGGGTATGGGTGGTCGTGTTGCCCTTTTTTGTAATGATACTGAGGGCGAGGAACACCAAAGCCTGTATCGTGAGGGTACTATCGGCATAGCTTTGACTGGCAATATTGTTTTGGAAACGATTGTAGCCCAAGGATGCCGACCGATTGGCAAACCATTGCAAGTTACAAAAGCCGATCGCAACATCATCTTAGAGTTAGATGAGCAAGTGCCGCTAGTGGTATTGCGAGATTTGATTGCTAGTCTCAGCGAACACGAACGGATTTTAGCACAGCACTCTCTGTTTGTTGGTGTAGCGATGGATGAATTTAAGCTGGCTTTGCAACAGGGAGACTTTTTAATTCGTGGTATTCTTGGGGTCGATCCAACAGCTGGGGCGATCGCAATTGGCGATCGTGTCCGTCCAGGACAAAGGCTGCAATTCCACCTCCGCGATGCTCAAGCCTCTGCTGAAGACCTAGAATTACTCCTCCAAAGTTATCAAACCCAACGCGAATCTGAACCCTCTGCTGTTGCTGCTTTAATGTTTGCCTGTCTGGGGCGAGGTGAAGGACTCTATGGTAAACCCAATTTCGATTCTGAACTATTTCGGCGCTACGTCAGCGATATTCCTGTAGGCGGCTTTTTCTGTGGTGGTGAAATCGGCCCTGTAGGCGGCAGAACTTTCTTACACGCCTACACCTCCGCATTTGGAATTTGTCGCCAAAATCAGTTATGAGTTATGAATTAGACTTCTGACTTTATCCTATCTAATTTGTGAAATTCGCGGTGTCTAGTTCCCCGACTTCGTAATAGTTGTCGGGGATATAACTTTTCACAAATGATTTAGGATTGCTATAGTAGCCTGTTATTAAACTAGGAAGTAATTTCAGTATTTAAATATTATTTATGGAAAGCTACTAGCATGGGAAACAATAACAATCCAATACTACCATTACTAACAGAGGCTGACAGAGAAGAGTTAGAAAGCGTTGTGCAAGTGTTAGCAAATGTAACTAAGCTCCCGATTGAAGTGGTTAAGCCACATTTTGATGCATTGCTTGAGCAGTTGATCAAATCAAAACAGGATCAACCTTTTTACAAAACTGCAACGGCTCTTGAGTGGATAACAGCTTTTCGGGAATGGGCAGAGAGCCATAGACGAGACACGCCTTTACTATCAGAATATGCTTTAAGTCGGGCTGGAATATACGATGATGACGAAAACGAAGATATTTAAGTGACTTATCTTGTCGATACCAATTTATTACTATTAAGTGTACAGCCACACCACCCAATGTATGCAGATACACTGAACGCAATCTCAACTTTACGAGGAGCCGAAGAAGAGCTTTTTATTACCTCGCAAAACCTCATAGAGTTTTGGCGAAGTGCTACACGACCTGTCCAAAAGAACGGCTTAGGCTTAACCATAGCTGAAGCGAGGACGGAACTAGAGCGTTTAGAAGGTTTATTCTTGGTACTGCCAGATGTACCTGAGATTTATCCAGAGTGGAAGCGATTAATCTTACAGTATGGGGTAGCGGGTGTAAATGTCCACGATGCTAGGCTTGTAGCCTCAATGTTAGTCCACAGGTTAACCCATATCTTAACTTTTAACGTTAGAGACTTTAACCGCTACGCTTCTGAAGTCACCCCTGTGAACCCAACTAGCTTTACATCACCGCATCCGTGAGAGCTAATGAGGTTGTCACCTCGCACTCTTTTTTCATTACGTGAAAAATCAGATAGGCTATTTGCGCTCAAACAGGATGCTCTTGTTTGAGCGCAAATAGCTGTTTGTCTAAGATTTAGCTGTTCTTCTATATTTGCAGATATATATCGAGATAAACGCTTTGAAGACTTGTATATATAAACAAATATATTCTTTGCATAGGCTAGTTTAAATATTGATTTATACCTTGTGGTTTCTAAT
Organism: Nostoc sp.; assembly: GCF_035638895.1. Lineage (GTDB taxonomy): Bacteria > Cyanobacteriota > Cyanobacteriia > Cyanobacteriales > Nostocaceae > Nostoc. The sequence goes on from NZ_DASQZC010000377.1 coordinate 29,547, forward strand.
AAAAAGCTCGATTATTGATTGAGAAAGCACATATTTATACTTTATGTAATAAGGATATCAAAATACTTCATTGCTCACTTTAAATCATAGCAAAAGATATTTACTAATCATCTAAGTTTATTTATATCGGAGTTTGATTAATCCAATGTTAGAAGGATGGATTCAAATTGTACTAACGTTACTAATTGTAGTAGCAATAACTCCTTTTTTTGGGCGCTATATGGCGCGTGTCTACCTTGAGGAAAGTACTTTTCTCGACCCAAT
>NZ_DASQZC010000378.1:0-17528 GCF_035638895.1 Nostoc sp.
ATCCTAAATGAATTAGTCCTGGTCTAAATTGTATCTGGATCGATATTTAACTCGCGCAGTTTTGCTGCCAAACGTTCTGCCTTTTGTTCTGCCTGTTTTGCCGTTTCTTCAGGTGTTGGTACTAGTTGACCATCTCGTGTAAAAAACCGCAATAATCCCTGATAAGCTCCCAAATATAACCCTAATTGTTGACTCCACAAATGTCCTTGTTCATTTGGTTGTAGAGGTTGATATTCTCCATCTACTAAATGAAATCCCGCAAATTCTTGTGTGTAAGGATCGAACCAAAAATAATCCAAGGTGCGGAAAGTATCTTGATAAATTTCTTTTTTTAAACCTTTATCAGTATTAGCTGTTGAGTCAGACAATATTTCTAGAATTACATTCGGATATTTGCCATCTTCTTGCCAAACTACCCAACTTTTGCGGGTTTTACGTTCAGTTCCTAACACTACAAAAAAGTCTGGCCCTCGGAAGTATTCTGATTTGCGCTGATGTGGACTGTAATAGATAGTCAGATTTCCCGCCGCATAGAAATCATTTCTATCTCGCCACAACCATTCCAAACAAGTTAAAAGTAGGATTATTTGCCGTAGATGTAGTTCGGTTTCCAAGGGAGGTTCATCACTATATAGATCACCAGGAGGAAATATAACATCTTGGCAGATGCCTTGTTGAGAATCTAATTCTTGAGCTATGGTCATACAATGGATACGGCATCAAGTAGTTATTAATTTATTTTAGCAGTCTTGTAGTTAGCGATCGCTTAGTTATACGTACGAGGCATCTTTATCAAAATTCCTCCTGAACCTCTGCGTTCTCTGCGTCTCTGGGGTGGAAAATTTTTATTAACCACAGAGACGCAGAGGGCACAGAGAATAAAAAAGCGATTACCTACGGTACGCTACGCGAACGCTAGCCTTCCGAAATACCTTCATGCTACACTGTAGTCAATATCAAACCTCATCACAACTCCAACGAGATAGCACAAATGAAGTAGTACCAAACACCTGTTGCGCCAAAGCAACAAATGTCAACAAAGAATAAACGCAACTAGTTTGACAGGGTTACTTCACATAGTCATGTACTAAAAATATTCTCATCACTCGTATCTAGATTAAACCGCTTGGCAAGTGTCTGCGGCTAAGTTTTTGTGTCTAATCTACCCGTAATTGTTATAAATACGCGGGTGGAACTTTGCGAATTGAGGTTTGAGAATAATGCCGAAAAAATCAATATTGTTAGCTGAGAATTTAGCCTACGAACTCAGCTTGGATAGAACTTTGTTTCAAAAAATTCAGGTGAGTATCGAAGCAGGCGATCGCATCGCTTTAGTAGGCCGTAACGGTGTAGGTAAATCAACCCTACTCAAGATACTTGCAGGTCAAATTAGCCCCAGTGATGGTTCAGTTTTAGGTAATGGTGTTGTCTACTATTTGCCACAAATCAGCACTATTAGGCAAGAAATTACAGTAGATACAGTACTGAATTTTTTGATTTCTACCTCTGATGAATGGTGGAAAATTGAGGATATTTTACAAACACAATTCCATACAACACTTGACTTATCTTTACCAATTACTAACCTGAGTGGAGGAGAACTCACAAAACTATTTTTAGCGATTGGTTTAGCTCAAGAACCAAATTTGCTGTTGCTGGATGAGCCAACCAACCACATGGATTTGCAAGCCTTAGAAAGTTTAAGGCAATTTCTTAAAAATTTCACTGGCGCGTTTGTGATTGTCTCGCACAAGCCTTTTTTCTTAGACCAAGTAACACAAGTTACCTGGGAACTTACACCTGTTGGAATAAAGGTATATGGAGGTAATTTTTCTCAGTATCGAGAACAGAAAGAAATCGAGTTAGAGGTAGCTATACGATCGCACGAAATCGCCAGAAAGGAACTCAAACATACCCAAGCCACAGCTATGCAAGAACAGCAACGCGCAGCCCAATCTAGCCGCAACGGTCGTGCCAAGTTTCTTAATGGCAGTATTGATAAAATGGCAGCAGGGCTGATGAAAACCAAAGCTGAGGTGTCTACCGGAACTGCGAAAAAGAAACATGAAGCAGCAGTAGCGAAGGCTAATCAAAAGGTTGCAGAGACGAAGGTCAAAACTACCAAAGTAACTAGTATTCAGCTAGAAGAAAAAAATCAAAAGCGCCGAAATTTAATTAATATCCAGGGTGCAAATCTTAGCGTATCAGAACGTCTATTGATTCAAAATATTCAATTGCATGTATCATCTGGCGATCGCATAGCCATTATCGGCGCAAACGGTTCTGGTAAATCTAGTCTGGTAAAGGCAATTTTAGGGATGGAAAACCAAACCGCAGTTTTGGACTCAGGTGAGGTTTTGCTTGCACCAGCCATGAAAGCTGTATATCTCGATCAAACCTACGAATTGGTAAATCGCCAATACACACTTTTGGAAAATATGCAAGCTGCCAATCCTCATCTCAGCTATCAGCTTTTGCGTCAACAACTAGGACACTTTCTGTTTAAATATGATGACGTTCACAAAAGCGCCTCTGTATTGAGTGGGGGTGAATTGGCAAGATTAGCGATCGCTATGATCAGTATCTCAGAAATCGATCTGCTGATTCTCGATGAGCCAACTAATAACCTGGATATTGAAACTGTTGAACAAATGGTAGTAAGTATAAATAACTATCAAGGGGCACTTTGGGTAATTTCCCACGATCTAGACTTCCTGTGCCGAACTAACATTACTCAAAGTTTTAAGTTGAGAGAGCAAGCCTTGCAAATGACAACCTATTTACCCAATACACCAGAGCAATATTATCGAGAATTACTCGAAATCTCTGACCCAAGATCGTTGTAGCTCTTGCTTGGGTATCCATAAACTTTGCAAATTCTATTCACTAAGGCTGAAAGTTGCCCATCCTGCCACGTAAATTTCTAACTCTACAACAGAAGCCGTAAAGCATACAGGCAAGTTATAATTCTCTTGCGGTGCAACGTAACAAAAATTTATGAGTAACCCCCTTGTGCAAGCCTTTTTCGTAGGCAGAGCAGTAGCTGAAGTAGTTAATGAGCGTTTAGAGGTGGCCTTGACCGATGCCTTAAGCGATCTAGGCAAATTTGATGCAGAAGCTAGAGAGCAGCTGCGCCAGTTTACAGACGAAGTTCTAGAGCGGGCAAATCGGGCAGCAGAAGCTGCTAATGGTGGCCAAAGTACCACAGGTACTAGACAAGGCAGTTCTGATTCCGGTGATTTACAAGCAGATATTGATGAATTACGAGCAGAAATTGCCCTGTTACGAACAGAATTGCAACATTATCGTAGAACTTCTGCATAAATTTTAGTCATTGCTCATTAGTCATTGGTCATTCGTCATTAGTTACTTGTACTGAGCTTTGCCGTAAAGCCTGCGGCATGGCCACGCTTAGGGCGTAGTCTCTCCAAGAGTTGTATTGGTCAAAAATTATTATGTACAAATGACAAATGACAAAGGACATTTAAAAAAAAAGTTTAGGAATCAGGTGTCTTTTCTTTCAAGGAATTCGGTTGCAAACCAACGGTAAACAAAGTATATGGAACAAGGTTATTCAGATAAAGCATACCGTTGGAATCGGGAACAATACTCTAGCAGACGGCGTTTTGTGGACATTTGGTCTTTTGTTTTGACCTTATTGTTCAAACTTTGGCTATACAACAAATCTTGGAGTTATCCGGGTGGTGTGACTGAGGCAAAGCAAGCCACAAAACGCAAAACCCAAGCGGTGTGGATTCGCAATACCCTGCTGGATTTAGGCCCAACCTTTATCAAAATAGGGCAATTGTTTTCTACCCGTGCTGATATATTTCCAGTTGAATATGTAGAAGAACTAGCCAAGTTACAAGACAAAGTACCGGCATTTAGCTATGAGCAAGTAGAAGCAACCATTGAGAGAGAACTAGGCAAGAAAATTCCTGAACTCTTCCATAATTTTGAACCGATTCCTTTGGCTGCTGCTAGCTTAGGGCAAGTACACAAAGCTGTGCTGCATAGTGGAGAATCGGTTGTTGTCAAGGTGCAACGTCCTGGACTAAAGAAGTTATTTGAAATAGATTTACAAATTCTTAAGGGAATTACCCGCTATTTTCAAAACCATCCCAAATGGGGACGGGGGCGAGATTGGTTAGGTATTTATGAAGAATGTTGTCGCATTCTTTGGGAAGAAATTGATTATCTCAACGAAGGTCGTAACGCTGATACTTTTCGCCGCAACTTTCGCGGCTACGATTGGGTGAACGTCCCAAAAGTATACTGGCGTTACGCCTCGTCCAGAGTGTTGACTTTAGAATATCTCCCTGGAATTAAAATTAGCCAATACGAAGCTTTAGAAGCAGCAGGTTTAGATCGAAAGTTGATCGCTCGTCAAGGTGCTCAAGCCTATTTACTACAATTACTCAACAGTGGCTTTTTCCACGCTGATCCTCATCCAGGCAATATTGCCATTAGTGCAACTGGTGCTTTGATATTCTACGATTTCGGCATGATGGGGCGGATTAAGTCAAATATCCGTGAAGGACTAATGCAAACACTGTTTGGCATTGCCCAAAAAGATGGCGATCGCGTTGTGCAGTCTCTGATCGAGTTAGGCGCGATCGCCCCAACGGATGATATGGGCCCAGTCCGGCGTTCCGTCCAGTACATGCTGGATCATTTCATGGATAAGCCATTTGAAAACCAATCGGTGGCAGCAATTAGTGACGACCTTTACGAAATAGCTTATAATCAGCCATTTAGATTTCCAGCAACCTTCACTTTTGTAATGCGAGCCTTTTCTACCTTAGAAGGGGTAGGCAAAGGTTTAGATCCAGATTTTAACTTTATGGAAGTTGCCAAACCGTATGCAATGCAGCTTATGACCGATATGAATGGTTCTGAGGGGAATAGCTTTATTAACGAATTAAGTCGTCAAGCAGCTCAGGTAAGTAGTACCGCCTTTGGTCTACCACGTAGATTAGAGGATACCCTAGAGAAGCTAGAACGGGGAGACATGCGCCTGCGCGTTCGGTCTATCGAAACTGAACGCCTATTGCGCCGACAGAGCAGTATTCAGCTCTCAATAAGCTATGCCCTGTTAATCAGTGCTTTCACCCTTTCAGCTACGATCTTAGTGGTTACCAATTATGTATGGTGGGCATTAGCGCCTGGTTTAATTGCAGCAGGGCTTGCAGTGATCATGATCAGACTACTTTTACGACTTGACCGTTACGATCGTATGTATTAATTAATTGTTAGTTGCAAAAATAATTTATGAAACTTAATTTCACGGGTTTTAGCGATCCGGGACTTATTCGTTCTAATAATCAGGATGCTTACTATATCGACCCAGAGGGGCGATTTTTCGTTGTCGCCGATGGAATGGGTGGTCATGCAGGAGGTGAGGAAGCAAGCCGCATTGCCACTGGAGAAATTCAGGCGTATTTGCTAGCAAATTGGGAATCTTCTAAATCTTCTCAAGAATTACTAGAGCAAGCTTTGTGGGGTGCCAATGAAGCGATTTTGCACGATCAGCAAAATCATCCCGAGCGCGGCGACATGGGTACAACGGTTGTAGCGGTAATTTTTCGCGCCCCAGAGACGCCCTGGTGCGCTCATGTTGGCGATTCGCGGCTGTATCGCTTCCGAGAATCGCACTTAGAACAAGTAACAGAAGACCACACTTGGGTAGCACGGGCAATCAAAATCGGTGATATCACCTTAGATGAAGCACGATCGCATCCTTTTCGTCATGTATTATCGCGCTGTTTAGGGCGTGAAGACTTGCATCAGATTGATGTACAACCACTAGATGTCAAAGTTGGCGATCGCTTACTGTTATGTAGTGATGGTCTAACAGAAGAACTTGTCGAGCAGAAGATTGCTAGCTGCCTCCAAGATACTCCGTGGCTTGATAAAGCCGCCATCTCTCTAGTTGAGGCTGCCAAAGACCACGGAGGGCACGATAACATCACAGTTGTCATCGTCTCACTCGACTAAATAGTTATTGGTCATTGGTCATTGGTCAAAAGTTATTAGCTATTGGACAAAGGACAAATGACAAATCTGGTAGATATACTCAGCAATTTGTTCAGCATGAGCATTTTTACTTTTTACAATTTGATACAAATATTTTTAGCCTCTAAAGTGACTTAAAAGAGGCTAAATTTGCATAAATTGGTAGATTTACATCTTGCACGTAATAACGTGAAGCAACTATAATTCACGCTTATTACGATCAATTCTCTAACCTCCTGAAAGTCCCAACCCTCCGAAGCTTCTTCCATATTGGGAGGAGACAGCATCTTAGTTTTTCTCAAACAGGGATAACTTATGTAGGATTTAGGACAAAATTTGCTCATCTCCTCAGAGGAGAGTTATGCAAAGCAAAAAGGAGTCAAGAGGTAGTTATATCTATCCAAGACCAAACAGAGAATATTTTCCGGAATATGACTTGGCTGACTTGGGTAGTATATCACTAGGATTAGGTGCAAGATATCAGAACCGAAAAATTCCCCACTTTGGATGTGGGCAATACGTCAAACACTTGTTATCTTTCGTAATACGGAGGAACAAATGTTGGACAGATATCAGTCCAATTATTATCCAATTTGGACTTCTGTAAGCGATATCACCTTTATTCTTTGTTTTTTTCGGAGTTAATTATGAACCAACCAATGAAACTATCCTTGGAACAGCAATTCAGCGTCTGCTCATTTGCTACTCAGGTGCAAAATATGAGCCACGATCAAGCTAAAGACTTTTTAGTAAAGCTCTATGAGCAAATGGTCGTGCGCGAGGCAACTTATCAAGAGCTTCTTAAGCACCAGTGGGGCTTAGATTCCGGTTCCACTATGGCATAGAGTCGTTCTACTGTCGCAGTGGGCGACCTCCTTCTCTTGCTTGGTTCCAAGGAGGAAAAGAGCTGGGGATGTCGGGGCGTCAACTTCGATAAACAATTCTCTAAACGTTGGACAAAAATTAAATTCCAAAAACTAACAATGAGTAAACTTTTCGACGATACATCTGCTAGAGTCTAAACTTACTTTAATTTTGTGGTACAAATTTACTTTTGGCTTTAGACAGACTTCTTTTTGGTTCGTCTAGCGTGAGAATTAACCTGCGTAAATTTACAATCTCCCGGAATATATATACAGAAAGATTGAGAGACAATTTAAATAGCCGTGATTTGGCAGTTAGTTTTTTCACTCTTTATACATATAACTAGAACTTACATCTTTATACATATTTTGTTTATAAAAGTTTACATTCTTCAAGAACCACCCTTTAGTTACATATAAGACATGTAACATAAAAGAATTATTCCTAGTTGGAAAGATCGTATGGAGAATCTGTATCAATACTTTCCAGTTTTGCGAGAATTTGAGGCTTAATCTTTTCATACTCACTTTTTAGTAAGCTTTTACTAATTTGCGAGTCGGCAGAGGAGTTCAATGTGTTGCTCATTGCGAGCCACTCTTGCAATCTTTGGCGCTGGGCAGAAGCGATGCTGGAATGTAAGATATGGGTACAGCGATTTGGTGTTTCTCGTGCAAAGAACAACAGACGATAGTAACCTGTATGCTGTAGTAACCGGGCAATTTCTTGACCAAGACTGGTTTTGAAATCAAGGTAGTAAGGTAACCATTTAGCACCATGTTTGCGGTTGTAGATGACAGTAATCCATAGCAGCATGGGATGGGGAATAGAGATAAAAAGAAATTGGTTATAGCGGGTACAGAGTAAGCGCTTTTGAATTTCCTCTTGCGGTAGCATCACCCATAGAGCGGGTAAAAGCTCCCCATTGTTATTAATGGGCTGGGGAAACACAATATCGGCAACTGGTTTATTGTGGGGCCAGGAAATGGCACGAGCGATTTCATCGTTTGCCGAGGATACCCGCGAATCGCCTTTTGTCTTTTGTTCAAGCTCATTGCTTACTTTAGTAGCAGGAACTAGCGCCTGGATGTCTTGCTTAATTTTGCGTGTATGCTCAGGCTTTTCTAGAGATGCTAAAACCTTAAGGATTTCAGTGATATTTTGGGGGCGATCGCGTGGTACTTTAGCTAGACAACTCATCACCAAATTTTCGATTTCTTTTGGTAATTCTAATCCGGGCGCAACCTCAGCAAAAGAACGTGGTTTTTGATAGTGATGTATTTTATACCACGCTCCAAAAGAGTGAGTTGGTGGCGCCAGTGGCATTTTGCCTGTGAGCATCTCAAACATCATGACGCCCAAACTATAAATATCAGAACGATTGTCTAATTCCTTACCCTCCATCTGTTCGGGAGAAGAATAAGCCAATGTCCCCAAATAGAATTTTGTATGGTCGCCATCTGACTGTAATAATTTAGCAATACCAAAATCTAAAACCTTGACTAATTCTCCAAAACTGGGATCTTGAATCACCAGCATATTGCTTGGCTTGATATCGCGGTGGATAATTGGGCAAATATGCCCCTCAACTGGGATGCCATCATGAGCGCACTGTAACCCCAGGCTGAGTTGACGCGCCATACTCAAAAATCTTGGTAAAGGCAATCGTTGCTTGCGAATAATATTGTTCAGGCTTTGTCCTTGTAGGTATTCCATGACATAGAACGGGGTGTTATTGTCATCTACGCCATAGTCCATGACTCGGACAATGTGAATGCTTTTTTGCCCTAGTAAAGCACAGGTTTTTGCTTCTCGCTCAAAGCGGTCTTGCAATCGCATTTTTTCATTTTGGATTGATAGCGCCAGAAACTTAACCGCAACAGGTACACCTCCCAACAAAGTATCTTTAGCACGATAAACCTGACCCATTGCTCCAGTACCGATTAACTCCTGGAGTTGGTAGCGTTTGCTGAGTAAGCGACCAATGTTGGGGTCTGACATAGAGAATTTGAATCCAAAAGCAGGTTGTAAGTGTTTAGAAGGAAAAGTGCATTCAAACTGATATTTGATTATTACGCCTATAAATCACTTTCTAGGCTCATACCGCAAGGCGGAAGTCAAAAGTCAAAGAAATTGTATTCCGAGCTTCTTGCGCTATTTGAAATGGTGAACCAGCGCTGCGGGAGGGTTTCCCTCCGCAGGCGACTGGTGAACCCGTTCGCGTAGCGTCTCCGATAGGAGAAGGGTATATTTATTTCCGCGCTTGCTGTACTAGCTTTTTTCAGTCCTCTTTTAGAAGATTGAAAGCATAATCTAGCCGTTTGCAAGCGAGGCGGTTATTACACTGGTGCAACATTTCAGATCAAACAAGCAGAAAGGGTAGATTTATAATGACGCTTTGTACCATTTTGCACTTTCATTGTGGTGTAATTTTAGTTTGCCCAATTTTAACTAAATAGATAACTCTAAAATCTGCTAAAAAATTTAATTAGGTAGCACCACACTCACCACAGAGTTCTAGGAACTGAGTAATGAGTGTGGAGTTTTGAATATCAATAAAGTCTTTAGGGACGGCATGAAGCCGTGCTGGGCATATTTTATAAGCTCCAAGCCCTTATGCTTCGTAAATAATGCTTTAGCTGATTAGGATTTATGACTGTTGTTTTTACCTGAATTCGACGGCTCATATAGTGTCCGCCTAATTTGCCTTGCTTAAAAGACCTCTAAGAAGTTTTACTACCTAAAACCGTCCCTATTCCAGTGAGAGAAGAACGACTTCAACTAAAATTCAAGGCAGGGAGAGGTTCGTCAGACTCAGGTTATTTTAGTGAGCAGTGGTCTACAACTAAAGTTTTGCTTAATTTAGTACTTTCCTCCTACCTCCAGCAAGGCTGTACTCTGCGTTTATTTTGTAAGTAAAGATAATTAAAGATACTTATTACCTTACCAAGTTTTTACCTTCAGGCTGATTCTGACGAGGTAAGGATGGATTATTTATTGAGAAAAATATGATAGTACTAATTGCTAGTTTTTCGTTCTCTGTGTATGTTATAAGAAATGTCAAAAACTGATTTATTACCCATTATATAGTATTGAATTCGACGTTCTATAATATTGTTCAATCGGGAAATAAAATCATAAAAGAAGTACGGATTTTTACCCATTTCTGTCAATGCTTTTAACCATTTCCCTTCTTTGAGAGGCTCTACAACTTGAAGATAAGCTATATGTTTTTTATAAACTGAATTATTATAAGACAAAGCACGCATTAAAGCTGGATTTTTTTTCACAACTTCTTGTTGCATGAAAGAATTACTAGCATTCAAATATTGATTTAGACGTGATAATTGGCTTTTATGTACAAGAGATCCGGGGCGTGAGCGGTAGAAATAATAGGGTTTTGGCTCAAGGAAAAAGCGTGCTCCTTTGATTAAGCATTTCATATCAATCCAAAAATCTTGACCCATCCTGATGGCATCATCGTACTCGATGCCGTGTTTAACTAAAAATTCTCGTTTGAAGAGAGGCTTGCTTATACCAAGATGCAATCCTGGTTGTCCATAGACATCAGTTTCTACAAAATAAACGATATCAATTTGGAAAATTTTATCTATACTTTCTTCACTTTCTTGAATCAATGTACTCCAAGGAGATGTTTCACCATCGTTGATTAAATAAAGATCGTCAGCAATCATGTCTGCATTTTTTTCATTTGCCAGCGACACAAGCTTGGACAATCTTTCAGGAGCATACCAATCATCTGAATCAAGCACAGCAATCCATTCTCCTTGGGCTGCTCTAAGGGCGCGATTACGCGCAGCAGCAGCCCCAAGGTTTTGTTGATTAACTATTACTTTGAGACGTGGGTCAGTAAAACTTTTAGCGACTTCTACAGTTTTATCACTTGAAGCATCATCGACTATGATAACTTCAATATCTGTGAGCGTTTGCTCTAAGACTGACTCTATTGCCTTCGCAAGATAAGCTTCAGTATTGTAAGCAGGGATAATTACAGAGACTTTAGGATTCATGAAACTGGACTCCAGACTACACGGTTCGGTAAAAATACTAAAAGCTAAAGATAATTTGATAATCTGATAATTTATTATTTAGTATACAACTCAGTAGGTCAGTGAGAATAAATGATAACTCCTTGAGATCAGGCATGAGATATTGGACTTTGAACAACCAGAGGCAGCAGTGGATTGGGATTGTTTGAGGGGCAGGCTTCCAGCCTAGACGGGCAGCAAGCAGCGCTACCTTTAGGTTGACTGACGCTCTAGGCTAGCTTCCATTGTGTTAGTTAAAAAATGACCAGCCAAGATGCCACTACTGAGGTAATATCTATCTTCCGAAATTCGGTGCAGGGTTTCAAAGCCACTACGACGCTGACGATCGCCTATTACCCAGTAACGCTGCACAATTGTATCTAAACCAATCCAGCCTTCACCTTCAATCTGCCCCAAAGTATTATGCTGGAGTAAAAAAGTATACTGACGCTCTCCCTCATGAAGCCGCCCCTTATATTGCAGAGAGATTTCTGAGCGATCGCTACCAGGAAATATCAGTTTTGTAGCCATAGTAAACCAGTTATCTCGATTCCAAGCTACCAAGGTCATACCCTTGACACTGATTGGCATACCATTACGTTCCAACCAATTTCCTTGCATTGTCCAGCGTCCTGGTTCCAATAAAAAAGTATGAGCCACCTTCTATATTCCCTATTCCCTGTCTTGATCGAGTGCCGCCAAGACTATAGTTATAGCAGTGCTAAGTTGCGTTAGCGAGAGCGGGGCGTTGAGCCAGTGCTGAATGAAGAAATTTTTGATCTTGTTTATTGTTCCTGTCTGAGCACTGAGTACTGACTTTGGTGAATTTCTCCCAAAAGCACTTCTTGAGGTGCCCCAGTCGCAGTAGGTAGGTTGCCAGGAATACCCAAATGTCGCCAGTAGGCTAAAACTGCAAAGGCGATCGCTTCTTTAAAATCTGCACTTAAACCAACTTCATCTGTAGTCAAGACTGGTATTGATGGCAACAAGAACTCTAATCGACGTTTCAAATAGAGATTGCGACTACCACCGCCACATAATAGTACCCTTTGTGGCATTTCCGGCAAAAAAGTGCGGTAACTATGAACAATTGAAGTAGCTGTAAGTTCGGTGAGAGTTGCTAGTAAATCGGCGGCGTTGAGTTGGTATGTTTGGGCATCTTCTAAACACTGATGCAGGTAAGCTACACCAAATAACTCTCGCCCAGTGGATTTAGGCGGCGGCAGATGAAAATAGTCTTGGTTGAGCCATTGTTCTACCAATGGATCGCAAGGAGTACCACTCGCTGCCCAATTGCCATCTTCATCGTAAGTTTTAGCGCCAGCGCTTAAATGCTCTACCGCTAGATCCAACAGACTATTTCCTGGGCCAGTATCCCAAGCGCGAATTTTTGAGAGCCAGTCGCCATGCCGAGGCGGAATATAAGCAACATTACCAATACCACCAATATTTTGAATACAACGCCCTTCTTCAGGATGACTGAGTAAATAGGCATCTACTCTGGGCACGAGAGGCGCACCATGACCACCAATAGCGATATCAGCAACGCGAAAGTTGCTCACAGTTGTAATGCCCGTAATATGGGTAATTAATGCACCGCGCCCTAGTTGGAGACTGTAACCTAGTGGGGAGTGGGGAGTGGTTTTTTTTCCGATTTCCCTATCCGCAGGTGGTCGGTGATAAACTGTTTGACCGTGGGAGCCAATGAGAGTGGCTGGCTGATGACCAATTTGAATATTTTGGGCGGCTTGGGCAAAGACTTGGGCGATCGCATCATCTATTTCTGCCAATTCTGCCATTGAGATGGCAACGCCTGCGCCAACTGCCAAGATTCTTTCTCTGAGTTCGGCTGGATAAGGATATGTTGCCCCGGCTAGCAACTCAATTTTGAGATCCAATTCTGTACCGGAAATCTCTACCAACGCAGCGTCTATGCCATCTACAGATGTGCCACTAATTAAACCGATAATGCGAGTAGGAACAGCAGCTTCTTCAGTCGAATGCATTGATAAAGATTCTTTTAGTGATTGCAAGAGGTAGTCTAATTCATGTTACTACCCATGTCAAAAAAAACTCAGGTGGTATAGGTGACTGGAGAAAGACGAGTAGACAGAGCAAAAGAAGAATGGCAAAACCAATAGCAATGGCGACTAATCTATCTCTATAAGCCCACTTCTTAAGAATCGATATGATAGAAAAGTAGATAAAACTTAAAAAATATTTATCGAATGGTGCTTCAATCATCTGGCTTGTCCAAGGTCAAAGACTCATTAACACAAAAAATCTTCTTGGGTAATGAACCTAATGCAGAGTTAATTGCAATTCTCACCGTTTATTTTGTCCAAGGAATTTTAGGATTATCGCGTCTAGCCGTTAGCTTTTTCCTCAAAGATGAACTGCTGCTGAGTCCCGTTCAGGTGTCGGCGCTGTTGGGAATCGTCTTCCTACCTTGGATGATCAAGCCGGTGTTTGGTTTCATTTCTGATGGCTTGCCTATATTTGGCTATCGTCGGCGTCCTTACTTAATATTATCCGGGATACTGGGAACTGCTTCTTGGGCGAGTCTGGCGACAATAGTTCATACTAGCTGGGCAGCTACATTAGCGATCGCTCTTAGTTCTCTTAGTGTCGCCATGAGTGATGTCATAGTTGACTCGCTAGTTGTGGAACGAGCTAGAGGCGAATCCCAAGCAAAAGCCGGTTCGTTACAATCTCTATGTTGGGGTGCTTCTGCGATCGGAGGTTTGATAACAGCATACTTTAGTGGTCTGCTGCTTCAATACTTTACTAGCCGCACTGTCTTTGGAATTACCGCCTTATTCCCTCTCATCGTCTCAGGGGTAGCTTGGTTAATTGCTGAGTCCCCCGTTACAAAAGATGCTGAAGATAGTAATCACACCAACCCTTTACCAATCAAGCATCAACTGGGGCAGCTACGCCAAGCCATTAGCCAAAAAAGTATTTGGCTACCAACGGCGTTTATCTTCATCTGGCAAGCTACCCCAAATGCTGACTCAGCTTTTTTCTACTTCTCTACCAACGAACTCCACTTTGAACCAGAATTTCTGGGGCGGGTGCATTTGGTGACAAGTTTCGCTTCTTTAGCAGGCGTTTGGATTTTTCAACGTTTCCTCAAAGGCATCCCTTTTCGCGTGATTTTTGCTTGGAGTACTGTCCTTTCCTCAATTTTGGGAATGACGATGCTGTTGTTAGTGACTCACACAAACAGGCTATTGGGTATAGATGACCACTGGTTTAGTTTGGGTGATAGTCTGATTCTCTCTGTAATGGGGAAAATTGCCTTTATGCAAGTCATGGTTCTAGCAGCAAGGCTTTGTCCCTCTGGTGTGGAAGCGACACTATTTGCCTTGTTAATGTCGGTATTTAATTCAGCAGGAACGGTTTCCCAGGCATTCGGGGCACTAATCACCTATTGGCTGGGCATCACCGCAACGAACTTTGAATCACTTTGGCTATTGGTGTTAATTACTAACCTCAGCACGCTGTTACCCCTACCATTTATCAACTGGCTACCTGCTGCTGAAGAACAAGCTGAGACATTCAAAGATGAGGAACAAGCGTTTTTGCCAGATTTGATGTCTGAGTTGGTACTAAGAGAACCAGAATCAAAAATAGTCGAATAGGGTAATAAATTTCACACCAATTCTAGCCAGTGTGCTGCCTTTCCGTGGTAGTAACTAACGTAGTAAAGCTGCAAATAAATTATTTTGAGCAGCTACAAATTTTTGTACAAAATAACAAGAAAAAACAAAGTATATGCATTTGAAAAGTCAAGAAAGCCTAGCTACAGAAAAATCCTATACCCGTGCAGACTGGCAAGGAGGATATCAATCTCTAACCCAAGAGTTTGATTATTGGATTGATGATATAGAAGGGCAAATCCCCAAAGAATTACAAGGTACGCTGTTTAGAAATGGCCCCGGTTTGCTCGATGTAAATGGACAACTTCTTCATCACCCGTTTGATGGGGATGGGATGATTAGTAAAATTACCTTTACCAATGGGCGTGCCCATTTTCGCAACCGCTTTGTCCGCACAACTGGCTATTTGGCAGAACAAAAGGCGAAAAAAATTCTCTATCGCGGTGTTTTTGGTACTCAAAAACCCGGCAGTTGGCTAGCTAATATTTTTGACTTCAACCTCAAAAATATCGCCAATACAAATGTTATTTATTGGGGTGGAAAACTACTAGCCCTCTGGGAAGCGGCTGAAGCATATCGCCTCGATCCTTATACTCTTGAAACCTTGGGTAATGAATATTTTAATGGTGCTTTGTCAGCAGGTGAAGCTTTCGCTGCACATCCCCGCGTGGAAAACAATTGTTACCAAGATGGGGGCGCACCTTGCTTGGTAAACTTCTCGATTAAGCCAGGATTATCTACCACAATTACTATTTTCGAGCTAAACCCAACAGGTGAAATTATCAGACAGCACGCTCATAGTGTTCCTGGTTTCTGTTTCATTCACGATTTTCTTATTACTCCTAATTACTGCATCTTCTTTCAAAATCCTGTTACCTTCAATCCCATACCTTTTGTCTTGGGAATACGTGGGCCAGGAGAATGTATCAAATTTCAGCCAAATCAGCCAACTCAAATTATAATTATTCCCCGCTTCCCCAAAAAAGGGCAAGAAGATATCAAAATTCTGGAAACTCACTCTGGTTTTGTCTTCCACCACATTAATGCTTTTGAGGTAGGAGATGAAGTTTTGATTGACTCCATTTGTTACCAAAATTTCCCCGAAGTGGAACCCGAAAGCGATTTTCGACAAGTTGATTTTGAGGCAATTTCACCTGGGCAACTTTGGCGATTTTGTCTGAATCTAAAGGATGGGACAGTCGGGCAAGAATTGATTGAGAGCCGATGTTGTGAATTTCCCAGTATACATCCGGTGAATGTGGGACGCCCTTATCGATATCTATATATAGGTGCGGCTCATGCAGAAACTGGTAATGCTCCCTTACAAGCATTGTTGAAAATTGATTTAGAGTCTGGAGAAAGACAAATTTGGAGTGCTGCACCCCGTGGTTTTGTTGGCGAACCGATTTTTGTCCCGCGCCCAGGTTCTGAAAAGGAAGATGATGGTTGGGTATTAGCTTTGGTTTATGATGCTGCCCATCACCGCTCAGATTTGATAATTTTGGATGCTAGTGATTTCTCTAAAGGCGTAATTGCTCGCCTACATCTCAAGCATCATATCCCCTATGGTTTGCATGGAAGCTTTACTTCTGAGGTTTTTGGGGAAATTTAATTTCCTATTTGGGTGAAACCATTTTATCGCTGGCAATGATATGCAAATCGATGTTTTTTAGCAAGCGGACTAATTTTTGCGTCAAAGATCCTTTGAGGAGCATTTGCCAGCGCGATCGCTGACTCTCTCCAATTACAATTTGGGTAATCCGATATTTCTCGGCGACTTCAGCGATCGCATTAGCTACGTTACTGTTGCTAACACGAATAAAACTACCTTCAAATTCATTACAGAGTTTCTCACAAGTGTGGATGTGTAAGCTTTCTTCTTTGGTGAGGAAGCGTTCTGGATCGGCGACAAATAAGCTATAAAGCGGCGCGTTCATGTAGCTAGCCAGCCTCGCACCCCGGCGTAACAACTGTACTGAGTTGGGATAGGTAGATATGCACACCAAAACCCGCTCGTGAATATTACAAAATTGCCCATTGGGGGAAGTAGCGATCGCATTTCCTTCCACGTTGTCTGCTACTTCGCGCAAAGCCAATTCCCGCAAAGCAATCAGGTTACGGCGTTGGAAAAAATTATCGAGGGATTGTTGGATTTTTTCCGGTGCGTAAATCTTGCCTTCTAATAACCTTTCTTGCAATGTTTCCGGCGTAACATCTATTACCACTATTTCATCTGCTTCATCCAGAATCCTGTCAGGAACACGCTCACGGACTACCACCCCTGTAATTCTGGCTACTAAGTCATTGAGACTTTCCAAATGTTGGACATTCATTGTGGAGTAGACATCAATGCCTGCTGCCAAAACTACTTCTATATCTTCGTAGCGTTTTTCGCGTGGGGAACCAGGAACATTGGTATGGGCAAGTTCATCGATTAGGACTAATTGGGGCGATCGCTTTAAAATAGCATCTGTATCCATATCCGTTAGCGTTAACTCACCGCGAGGATATTGCTTACGGGGTACAATTTCTAGCCCTTCTCCCTTCTCAGATGTATCCTTGCGTCCGTGGGTTTCCAAAAGCCCAACAACGACATCAAGCCCTTCGTGTTTAAGTGCGTGTCCTTCTTCCAGCATCCTGTAGGTTTTGCCTACTCCTGGAGCCATGCCAATAAATATTTTATGCTTACCCCGCCGTCGTGGCGGATAAAGCGAGTAACTTCCAGAATTTAAAGGTGCAGTGCTAGTTGAACCAGTATTACTTTTATCTGACATTTGAAAATAAGGAGTAGGGAGTGGGGAGTAGGGAGTGGGGAGTAGATATTTTCATGCTTTGTTGTGCTTGCGTAGCGTGCGCTTTGTACTCACTTTGTTTATGGTGTGTCTTGCACGAATATTTTAAACATCCTTTTATGGTTCGCGCACAGCCGCAGAGAGTAACA
>NZ_DASQZC010000379.1:0-10743 GCF_035638895.1 Nostoc sp.
ATGTGGTTGATGGCATTGATTTGTTTAGTCCTAAATTCAACTTAGTGCCGCCGGGAGTAAATGAAAAGATTTTCTTTCCTTATAGCCAAAAAGAAGACCGAGATATCAAGCTTGGCACACAAATTCACGACCTCCTCTTTAACCGCGAAGACCCCCAAATCTTTGGTCATTTAGATAACCTTAACAAGCGACCAATCTTTGCCGTTGCTCCCATCACTTCAATCAGAAATCTCACTGGTTTAGCTGAATGTTTTGGTCAAAGTCAGGCGTTGCAAGAACGTTGTAACCTAATCCTTTTAAGTAGTAAAGTGCATCCAGATGAAGCTACAAACCCAGAAGAAACAGAAGAAATCCAAAAACTCCACGATATTATTCAGCAATATCATCTCAATGGCAAAATTCGCTGGCTGGGGATGCGTATCCCTAGCAACAACATCGGCGAAGCCTACCGAGTAGTTGCAGATTCTCAGGGAATTTATGTCCACTTTGCCCGCTTTGAATCCTTCGGTCGGTCTATTTTGGAAGCGATGATTTCCGGCTTGCCAACTTTTGCTACTCAATTTGGCGGCTCTTTAGAAATTATCGAAAACCAACAGAATGAATTTAATGTTAATCCTACAGACTTAGAAGGTACAGCAAAGAAAATTTTAGGCTTTATTGAACAATGCAATAGTCAAGATAAGTATTGGCAGGAAGTCTCAGAATGGATGAGTCAGCGAATTCATAATAGATACAATTGGCATTTACATAGTAATCAATTACTACACCTTGCTAAAATGTTTAGTTTTTGGAACTTTGTTGTTCCAGAAAATAACGAAGCTAGAGATCGCTATATGGAAGCCTTATTTCATCTGATTTATAAACCTAGAGCGGAAAAGATTTTGGAGAAACATAAGGGGCTAATTTTAATTCGTAATTCGTAATTCGTAATTCGTAATTGTGCATCCACCTTTGAACTCGGTTAATCCACCTCTGAACTGGATGAATCCACCTTTGAACTCCATTCATCCACCTCTGAACTCCGTTAATCCACCTCTGAACTGGATGAATCCACCTCCGAACTCGGTTCATCCACGTTTGAACTGGATGAATCCACCTCTGAACTCCGTTCATCCACCTTTGAACTCCATTCATCTACCAAATTTCCCCATTCCCTACTCCCCACTTATGCAAACAAAAGGTAGTTCTCGTAATTTTATCTACACAGACTGGATCTTAATCGAAACCCAGTTTGACCCTGACCAATTGCACTCTAAAGAAACCGTCTTTACAATCGGCAATGGATACCTGGGAACTAAAGGCAGTTTTGAGGAAGGTTATCCTCATGCATTGCCAGCTACTTTCATCAACGGTGTCTATGACGATGTGCCAGTGGTGTACACTGAACTGGCAAATTGTCCTGACTGGTTACCTTTGGTAGTAATTGTAAATGGCGAATCTCCTACGGAGACGCTACGCGATCGCTTCCGTCTCGATCAAGGTAAAATATTGCGCTACGATCGCCAGCTTGATTTACGCTACGGACTTCTCACCCGTTACTTGCGTTGGCGCTCTCCCAGTGGAAAGACTATAGATATGCATTTTGAACGCTTTGCTAGTTTTGCAGATCAGCATGTTTTGGTGCAACGCTGCCATTTAACGCCAGTAGATTTTGATGGGGTAATCGAAGTTCAGGGAAGTATCAACGGCTATCCAGAAAATCAGGGTTTTAATCACTGGGAAGGACTAGACCAAGGCAAGACTGACCAAGGAATCTGGTTACAACGCCGCACCCGCCACTCCCGAATTGAAATTGGTATGGGCGCAACAATGAGAATCTCAGGCACTGAAGCATCTTTGCAAGTCAGTACCGCACCTGGTTATCCAACCTTAAGCATGACCTACCTGGCTAAATCAAAACAGACCGTAACGGTAGAAAAAATCGTGACAGTTTTTACCTCGCGGGAGACTGAAACACCAGTTTCAGCAGCTACAGAAAAACTCGCGCACCTGCCAGACTACGCAACACTACTAAAAGCCAATGAGCAGGCATGGGATGAGGCGTGGCAGCAAAGCGACATCCTTATTGAAGGGGATAGCACAGCTGCTTTTGCTGTTCGTTACAATCTATTCCAACTGCTGATTGCTGGGTCACGCCATGATGACAAGGTGAGCATTCCTGCTAAAACTCTTTCTGGGTTTGGCTATCGCGGTCATATCTTTTGGGATACAGAAATTTTTATGCTGCCCTTTTTTCTATTTACCCAACCAGCGATCGCCCGAAATTTACTCAGTTACCGTTGGCACACTTTACCAGGAGCTAGACGCAAGGCTGCCCATTACGGCTATAAAGGGGCAATGTTTGCCTGGGAAAGTGCTGATAGCGGAGATGAAGTGACGCCACGTTGGGGACTCAATAGTGATTTTTATGGTGAAGATGTGCGGATTTGGTGTCGCGATCGCGAAATTCATATTAATGCAGATATTCCCTACGCCGCTTGGAACTACTGGCAAGTCACTAGTGATGATGAGTGGATGCAACAGCGTGGCGCAGAGATTATTTTGGATGCCGCTATCTTCTGGGGTAGCCGAGTCGAATTCAATTCTGAGCGCCAACGATATGAAATTCGGGGAGTGATCGGAGTGGATGAATATCATGAATTCGTCCACAATAACGCCTTTACAAATCGGATGGCGCAATGGCATTTAGAGAAAGCGATCGCAGTTTATGATTGGTTGGCTCAAAAGTTCCCCGAACGAGCCACTGAACTAGAACAGAAACTCAAACTCACACCACAAGAGCGAACGCACTGGCAAGATATCATCGCCAAAATCTTGTTTCTCCATGACTCATCAACAGAACTAATCGAGCAGTTCGAGGGATTTTTCCAATTAGAAGATATTAACTTAGCAGATTACCAAGGGCGCGATCGCTCCATGCAAGTCATCTTGAGTATTGAGAAAACCAATAAATGTCAAGTAATCAAGCAGCCAGATATCTTGATGCTCCTTTATTTAATGCGGGAATCAGCAGATTTTCCCTACAACGAAAAAGCATTGCAGACTAACTGGAACTACTACGCACCCCGCACAGATATTACTTATGGTTCGTCCCTTGGCCCAGCAGTTCACGCCATTTTAGCTTCCGATTTGAGCAAATCAACAGAAGCTTACGAAGTGTTTATGCAAGCGTTAATGGTGGATCTTGAAGATAACCGAGGTAACACCAGCGATGGAATTCACGGTGCTACTGCTGGTGGCGTTTGGCAAGCTGTAATTTTTGGATTCGGCGGCATTCAACTAACCGAAAATGGCCCCGTAGCCAACAGCCATCTGCCTGACGGCTGGACGCGCCTGAAGTTTAAACTGCACTGGCGCGGAAAATGGCACGACTTCGATCTGCATCGGGGACTGGGGGCTGGGGACAAGGGGACAAGGGGACAAGGGGAATAACTAATGCTCAATCCCCAATCCCGGAGCGAAGCGACTCACAACCCCAACATCCAAGGATTCATCTTCGACCTAGATGGAGTGCTAACTGATACAGCAGAACTTCATTATTTAGCTTGGCAAAAGCTAGCAGATGAAGAGGGTATACCCTTTAATCACCAAGCTAACGAAGGGCTGCGGGGTGTATCCCGTCGTGCTTCCCTGATGCATATTATTGGAGATAGAGCGTATTCGGAAGCACAAATTGAGGAGATGATGAAGCGTAAGAATCGCTACTATGTAGAATCGATCCAAAACATGACACCCAAGGATTTGCTACCAGGTGCGATCGCTCTCTTGGATGAACTGCGGCAAGCTGGGATTAAAATCGCTATTGGTTCAGCTAGTAAAAATGCCCGCACAGTGATCGAGCGATTGGGAATTGCCGATAAAGTAGATGCGATCGCTGACGGTTATAGTGTACAGCAACCTAAGCCAGCACCCGACCTATTTCTGTACGCAGCCAACCAGCTAGGACTCGAACCAGCACAATCTGTAGTTGTAGAAGATGCCGCAGCAGGCATTGAGGCGGCTCTAGCTGGTGGTATGTGGGCAGTAGGACTCGGCCCAACTGAACGAGTCGGAGCTGCTCATATTGTTTTGCCCAGCTTAGAAGGGGTCAAATGGGCAAACTTAAGAGCCAAATTAAGCAAGATTGCCAGACAAAAGGCTTGCTCTTCCTGATCTTTACCCCTTTTTTAAGGGGGTCGCCGCAGGCGGGGGGATCTTATCGAAACCTATCGCGTGCTGTGCTATCTGCTTTTTCGGTCAGAATATCCAACTGAATTCTAACGACTGGCGCTTTTATTCTGTTTTAATAACTGATAACTGATAACTGTTAACTTCCAAAAGCTAAGATCGTCTGAGAATGGAATCTAAAAGAAAACGCAAGTTTTAGATATCCAAATTAGGAGTCAGAGCGTGAATTTGGACGGAGTAGCTTTACAGATAGAAAATATGCGTAAGCGCGTCGCCCTTTTGCAACGCCAGAGTGAAGTGCAAAATACACAGGGAGATATTGAACTGGTTACAGCAGTATTAAAAGAAGTCCACATAGCTTTGGAAGAACTGCAAACAGCTAATGAATACCTACAGCAGCAGAATAAAGAATTATCCAATGCCCAACAATCCTTGATAGCACAAGGCCAACGCTACCAGGAACTATTTGAGGAAGTACCAGACGCTTATTTTGTGACTGATACAAAAGGGGTAATTCAGGAAGCTAACTTAGCAGCCACCACTCTGCTCAATATTTCCAAAAGTTTTTTGTTGGGCAAACTCTTGGGGATTTATGTGCTTGAGAAAGAAATAATTGCTTTTCATCTGAAACTACTTCATCTGCGCGATCATGCCGAAATCCCAGGCTGGAAAATGCAAGAGTGGGAAGTAAACCTGCGACCACGTAATAAAACACCAATTATTGCTGCGGTTAAAGTGGTTGCTATCCGTAATCAACAAGGTAAGTTAGTTGGTTTGCGCTGGATATTGCGGGACATTAGCGAAAGCAAGCGAACCCAAAGCAAGCTGCAATGGGCAGAACAGGCGATGCGACAAGCTCTTGCCAAAGAAAGGGAGTTTAGTGAACTTAAATCCCGCTTGCTCACCGTCACCTCCCATGAGTTTCGTACCCCTTTGGCTACTATCCACTCTTCTGCGGAATTACTAGAATATTATCGCCATCTATGGAGCGACGAGCGACAACAAACCCACCTGCGTCGCATTCAAACATCAGTTATGCATATAACCCAGTTGTTGAATGATGTATTGGTGCTGAGTCAGGATGAAACAGGCAAGTTAGAGTTTAATGCAACACCCCTGAATTTGGTGGAATTTTGCCGCGATTTATTAGAAGAATTAGAACAGAGCGATCGCTCACAACATGCGATCGTTTTTAGTAGTGAGTGCCAATCCACCCCAGCTAACTTAGACGCGAAACTACTGCGGCAAATCTTGACTAATTTATTCTCAAATTGTCTAAAATACTCTCCCATTGGTAGCACAGTTAAGTTTTCTGTCACCACTGCCAACGAGCAAGCTATATTCCAGACTCAAGACTCTGGTATTGGCATTCCCGCTTCTGACATTGATTACATCTTTGAACCCTTTCATCGCGCTAGTAATGCAGGTAATATCCCAGGAATGGGGTTGGGAATGTCCATCGTCAAGCAGGCTGTAGATTTACACGGCGGCGAAATTTTTGTCGAAAGTGCGATCGGTGCGGGAACTACCTTTACTGTAACTCTGCCATTTTCAAGAAATTTGAATATATAGCGGCTTGCACAGCCTTTAAATCAATTTGCATTTTGGAAGACTTTATAAATAATCAATCACTTTTATTTATCGAATTCAAAATAAAATATAATTGCTTCTATGCTCAAAGGTCTTTAAAGTGGGGTTAGCCGGTCAACAATAGGTTGATTGTAAAGTTTTTCCTAAGAGTAACTTAGGGAAAGCAATTCAAATACTTTGTATATTTAAGTGTGAGTTTAAAATATTACGCCTGTGGTAATCTCTAACAAATCAGAATACGCACTTTTAGCCCTGTTAGAGTTAGCAACCTGCTACCCTAACGGTGAAGCCCTGCAAATTCGAGAGATAGCGGCATTACAAGACATCCCGAACCGCTATTTAGAACAACTCCTAGCCACATTAAGGCGTGGAGGTTTAATTAAGAGTATACGCGGAGCCAAAGGTGGCTACGTTTTAGCACGAGATCCCGGAAAGATTACAGTGTTAGATGCTTTTAGCTGCATGGAAGGGTCAGATATCGTGGCCTCTAATCCTGAACCAACTCCCAACACGGTAGAAGGTGAGCTAATTCAGGAAGTCTGGCAGGAAGCACGTCAGGCTGCTAACTCAGTTTTGGAAAAATATACACTCCAAGACCTTTGCGAACGAAGATCAATGCGAAAGCAAAAGGAACTCATGTATTACATTTAGAAGGCTACGGTAGGCTACGCCAACGCAGCACCCATTTTCCTCAAGATTTCGACCCAGTGAAAGCGGGTATGCAGATTAAATCTGAAAATTGATTGAAGT
The DNA here is from genome assembly GCF_035638895.1 of Nostoc sp. Classification (GTDB taxonomy): domain Bacteria; phylum Cyanobacteriota; class Cyanobacteriia; order Cyanobacteriales; family Nostocaceae; genus Nostoc. The sequence continues at coordinate 6,508 of NZ_DASQZC010000379.1, forward strand.
TCAATGATGGTACTTGCCTCAAGATAGAAGATATTTCTCCCAAAAAAGTTGTATTTTGGTGAAAAAGCCTATCGATGAGGTTGACAATGGAGGCTAAAAGTGAAACCCTCAACCGACGCGCACCAATAATCACTGCTGGAATTTTTCTTGGTGTAGGTATTGGAGGGTTTATTGATGGAATTTTACTGCATCAGATCCTCCAGTGGCATCACATGCTTAGTAATATTCGACCTCTGACAAACATGGCGAATATAGATTTGAACACGCTATGGGATGGATTATTTCATACCTTTAATTGGGTATTCACCGTGGTAGGAGTTGTCTTGCTATGGCGTGCGGGAGGGCGTGAAGATGTTCCTTGGTCATCACAGACCTTTATTGGGTCAATATTGATTGGTACTGGGTTGTTCGACTTCGTTGAAGGTTTAATTGACCATCAAATTCTCGGTATCCATCATGTAAAATCAGGCCCAAATGAGTTAGCTTGGGATTTAGGATTTCTTGCATTGGGTGCGCTACTTATTGTCATCGGCTGGATAATGATAAAAAAGACAAGAGTCATTAGTCATTAGTCATTAGTCATTTGTCATTGGGCATTGGTCAATATCATAGTTCTTCTTCCCCTGCCTCCCCTGCTCCCCCTGCTCCCTCATCCCCCACTCCCCACTCCCCCCCTATGACAGATACTTTTGAAAAAACTAGCTGGAGTTGGCAGCTTTCTCAATTTCAACAACAAGCGGGAGAATGGTGGGAATACCAGTTTTACCGCTTTGAACGCGCTTTGCCCGAATTGCCTACTGGATGGTCGATTAGTCCAAGGCTTGGTGAGTTGCTGAAATTCCTGTTTTGGCTGGTACTAGGTTTATTTATAGTTTGGGTGGGTTGGCGATTATGGCAAGAATTCAGTCCTTATATATTTTCTTGGCTAAATAGAAGTGGCAATCTCACTGATTTTCGTGTAAAAAGTCGCTCTAGTGAGTCATCCATAGCCCTTTTGTTGGAGCGATCGCAACAATTTTACCGTCAAGGTAACTACCGTGAGGCTTGCCGTTGTATTTATTTAGCAATGTTGCAGCAGTTGGATAAAAATACCATCGCACCCCACAAACTCAGCCGCACAGATGGAGAATATCTGCAATTGCTGCGATCGTCTGTGACTCCTATACAGCCTTATGAAACTTTAATCACCACTCACGAGCAATTATGTTTTGGTAATGCCGAGATTTTGCCAGACAATTATGAGCAGTGTCGCCAAGCTTATCGGGAAATTTCCCCAGAATGAAGAGAACGCGAGGATAGCGAAACTACATACATAGCTCAAAAAATCAATTGTTTTAGTGAAAATTAAGATAAAAGTCAGAAAAAGCGAGAGATAGGCACAAAGACTTATCCTCGCTTTTTGATTATTTAAGCTGTGAGAGTTGCAATTGCTTGATCCACAGCTTCCAAGGCAGTGTTTACTTCCGCCTCTGTGACAATTAGCGGTGGCACAAACCGGACTACTTTTGGCCCGGCAGGTACAAGCAATACACCCTCGTTGATGGCAGCATTGACGACATCTGCTGCGGTTACTTGAATATTGGCTCGCAACTCCAAACCGTTGATTAAACCCCAACCCCGAACTTCGCCAACCTGCTGAGGATATTTAGCTGCGATCGCTTTCAATCCAGATCGCAATTGTTCACCCCTATCTTGCACATTCTGCAAAATATTTTCCCGTTCCAACGTCTGGCAAACACTGAGTGCTACACCACACACAAAAGGATTTCCGCCAAAGGTGCTAGCGTGTTCCCCTGGTTGAAAAACATCACAGAATTTCTTGCTCATCATTGCGCCGATGGGGATACCGCCACCTAAGCCTTTAGCACTGGTGAAAATATCCGGTTCAACGCCGAGATGTTCGTAAGCCCATAATTTGCCACTGCGTCCCATACCAACTTGCACTTCATCGAAAATCAATAAAATGCCAGTTTCGTCACAAATCTGCCGGAGCTTTTTGAAATAGGCAACATCTCCTGGACGCACACCGCCTTCTCCCTGCAATGGCTCAATTAGAATCGCTGCTACCCGATAATCGCCTTCATCCAACTCGCTAATCGCCACTTCCACAGCGTTAATATCGTTGTAATTTACGTAGTGGAAACCAGGAACCAAGGGATCAAAATATTTTTGATACTTCGGTTGTGCTGTAGCGGTAATCGTTGCCAAAGTCCGTCCGTGGAAACTGGCGTTGGCGGTTAAAATAATCGGTTTTTCAATGTCTAATACTGTGTGGGCATATTTTCGCGCCAGTTTAATTGCGGCTTCGTTAGCTTCAGCTCCAGAGTTGCAGAAAAACACGCGATCGGCACAAGAATGTTCAACAAGCCATTTTGCCAATTCACCTTGTTCAGGAATGTAGTACAAATTAGAGACATGGTGCAGCTTCTGGATTTGGCGTGTTACCGCTTCTACCATAACTGGGTGAGCGTGTCCTAAAGTACAAGTGGCAATTCCAGCCACAAAGTCCAGATATTCTCGCCCCTGTGTATCCCAAACCCGGCATCCAGCACCCCGTTCTAGGGCTAAGGGAAACCGACCATAGGTAGACATGACAGCTTCATTAAAGCTATCTGCATCAAAGGGACTGGATGCTACAGACCCTGAATCTGGGGGGATGGTGGCTTGTTCAACGAGAGTTTGTAGGCTCACTACCGCTCCTCCTGAGAGTTTTTCATCATATAGTTATTTACTAGTTTCCTAGAAATCCCTAAAAAATACTTTTTACTTAGCACAACTCGTACTTCTTCTTAAGCTAACGCTTATATCACCTCAAAGACATAGCGGTGGTGAAAAAATTTTGTACTCAACGCTTGAGCAAGAGTATGAGCAACAGGCAAGTTTGCATAGGCGCAGCCCGTCTGGGGTAGAGTCCAGGGTTTTCTCATAGAACACATGACGAAATTCACCTTGCTGTGTGCAGAAAAACTGCCAGAAAGCTAAGAGGGTGTTTGAAAAGTAGGCTAAGTTGTAAAAACTTTGAGAAAGTTCGCATTCTCTAAAGGTAAATGACCCAAATGATTATTAATTTCATCAGCAGCAGCTAATCCAGAAAGCATCGCACCTTCGACAAGATTACCGCCACACCAATCACCACAGCAAATTAAAGGTAAGGGAGTTCCGGCAGACAAAAAAGCTTCATGCCAAGGACGGCTAGGAAAGGCATAACGCCAACGATGTACTTGCATCCATTCGGGAGTATTCAGCCAAGGAAGGGAAAGAGATTCAGCTGCTCGTTGCAACATAAGCTGTCCAAGAGGTTGTAAATCCTGGGATTCTAAATGGCGTTGAGCGAAATCAGCGTTACTTTGCAGCACAAAATGTGGTTGTTGAGGGTTAGGACGCTTGCTACTGTCCAAACCAATCCATGCTAAATCAGGATTATCCATAAAAGTTAGAGCTTTCCACTCTGGCAAGGGTTGGGATGTGAGAGAATATCCAGCGATCGCACTAATCGAAGGGTAAAATTCTACAGAACGCAAATTATCAAGAAAGGCTGTATCTAATACACTTTCACCCAAAGGTTCCAACAGCATCACAGCTTGTGGTGCAGGAATGGCCACAACTAAAGCTTTTGCAGCTAATTCTTCGTTGCTTGATTCGAGAGTCAAACGCCAACCATTTTCCGGTGTTGGGGTAACAGCGATGACACGCTGATTCAGTAATATTTCTAAACCTGGGGCGAGGGATTTAGCGATCGCACTCATTCCCCCAGGTGCAACATATCGCGGACTGCGGTTTTTAGGTTCAGATAAAGGAACCCCTGCTGTGAGTTCGTAAACCTCCTCTGTCCAAACTTCCACGATATGGCGCGATCGCAATATCTCCACAAAACGTCCAAATAATTCACCCTTTGGCTTCAGGTAACAAGCTCCATGATCCGCGCAAGTTCCATGCAAGCGGCGTGTAGCCAGCCGCCCTCCCAAACCACGGGACTTTTCCACCACTAACACCGAATATCCAGCTTGACTTAACTGCTGGGCGCAGACTAAACCGGCTATTCCGGCACCAATCACTGCAATATCAGTCATGAGTCAATAGTCCCTGTCATTAGTTATTAATTATTAATCATTAGTTATTCGTTATTATCAAAGGACAAAATTACTACTAATGACTGCTGAAAGCTAATAGTAGAATAAGGTACACAAAGCTGCATAGAAGGGAGGAAGGGAAATTGGATGAAATGAGGGCGGCGCT
>NZ_DASQZC010000380.1:0-10520 GCF_035638895.1 Nostoc sp.
CTGTTGGTGTTACACCACTGTTGCTAGTTGGTGGCACTGGTTTATATATCCGTTCTATTGTCCAAGGGATGAAAATTCCGAGAGTTGCACCACACATGGAATTGCGATCGCAGCTTGAATCTCTCGGTCAACCACAACTCTACGCCATGTTACAACAAGTTGACTCCATTGCAGCACAAAAGATTCATGGCAATGATTTAGTGCGAACTTTAAGAGCATTAGAAGTATATTATGTTACTGGATATCCGATTTCAGAACAGCAAGGGGAGAATCCGCCCAATTATCCGATTTTGCAAATTGGTTTAGATTGCGATGTTGAAAAGTTGCTTGCTCGTATTCAACAGCGTACTGAGCAAATGATAACAAATGGTTTGGTTGCTGAAGTGGAGTATCTTTGTCAAAAATATGGCGCTGATTTGTCTTTGTTGAATACTTTGGGCTATCAAGAAATCAAGCAATATTTGGCTGAGGATATTTCCTTAGATGAGGCGAAAGAGTTAACAATTTTGCATACACGACAATTTGCCAAGCGACAGCGCACTTGGTTTCGAGCATATTCACAAATTGAATGGTTTGATTCAGATGATCCTGATTTATTAGAGAAGGTTTGGCATCGTATAAATGAGTTTATAAGTTGCACAAGTTCGTGAGATTTTTTTTACTCATGTAAAGACGCAAAAAAGCTTTGCGCCTTTACAGTGCGTGCCCTAAAGAGTATCGGGATCTACGCCCATAGCACGCAGCCTTTCTGCTAGCAATTGGGTACGCTGTTCTGCTTGTTCGGCACGTTCTCGTTCCTGTTCGGCACGTTCATCTCCAGTCGATAAAACATTACCATCTTGGTAGCACCAGCGTAACCAAGTATCCTGTCTATCTTCAAATTTACCTTCCCATAGAGTTATACCTAAACCAACTTGTTCTAACCAAGTTTCTGAAGTTTCAAAGTAGCGTGTTCCCCTTAGTTCATAAACATGCAAAATTTTTTCTGCTAATTGCTGATTTGGGTCATATACGATGTAGTAACTAGCCCGCATGTGTTCATAAATTCGCAGTTTTTTGCCCAGTTCATCACCTTCTTTATTAGAGACAATTTCGAGTACAACTTCGGGAGGTTTGCCAAAACGCCAAACCATATAGCAACGATTTTGTTTCTCCCACCAATTTTGAGGTACTTGAACATCTAAGCTGAGAGAGACATCAGGTACAATGGGGGGCTGAAGGTCTGTTTAGTAAATGCCCACATTAGCTTCAGCTAAAAAAGTTTGGCTTTGTAGAGAACTGTAAAGAGAACTCACTAAAAGGCGTTGTTGTTTGGCAGATGCGAAATTTTCCACAGGTGTATCATCTTCAGTGACTAGCTGGTTGGCATCTGGCACATAGTAATCATCATCATTGATTAGAACTTGCTGAACCATGACTTTATCGAGTATGTAATAGCGTTATTTCTAGGTTAATTGATTGCATATAGTAAAACAGTAACTAACATTGTATCCGGTCTTCAAAAACTACATAATGGCTGGACTTAGCTGACGGAGATTACCTTTCTTCCAAACTACAGAATAACGCCAGAATAAGTGCTTTCTAACCTTCGCTTTACCCAAGAAGCTTGTATAAATTCGTCGTGCTTGCGATAAGGTCAAGTACTTGTCTGTGCGAAGATGCTCTCTCATTGCTTCTGCTACTTCTGATGACGGTTGAATACGCCTATTCTTGATCGTTTGAAGCAACCAGTTTAGAGGAACAGCAACAAAATCGCTCAACATTTCTTGCACATTCTCACGCTCTAATAAATCTAAAATCACTAGACTGCCGCCAGGTTTCAAAGCAGCTTTCAGATTGGGTAGCAAGTTTTCTATTGGTAAATGATGAACTGTAGCTATAGAAACGATTGCATCAAATTGCTCAACTGGAAACTTCCACTGCAATATATCAGCAACTTGAAAATCAATATTTGTATACTGTCTTGAACGTTGCTTGGCAACTTCTATCATATTTGGGGATAAGTCAATTGCAACAACTCTGTCAGCACATTTAGCGAGAAGACGTGAAAATTCACCTGTTCCACAACCTATATCTAAGACACTTTTACATTGCTTTGGAAACTGTTTGAGTAGAAAATGGTGATAGTGATTATTATGATCCCATCCCTGTTTGTCATATAGAGCAATGCGATCAAAATCATTCTGAATTTTTTGAGTCAGCTTCTCATTCATATAGCTTCGTTATCAAACACATTAATGAATTTAACCCAAACTTCCTCAGCAACCCCTCAAAATGTTTACCTACTAATAAATTCATACAGACGAGAACCAAAAAATGTGTCGCCTGAAAACTAAGATGGTATAACATTACACTGAGTGTAGAAGATCAGAGCGATCGCATTCACTCACTTTTGACTGCTATTGTTGCAACAATAGTAATTACAGCTATACTAACTAGCCTGCAACATCTACCTTGAACTTTAAAAAACTATGCTTACCCAAGATAAAAAACAACGCAATTGGAAACCCATTCTCAAAGCATTCGAGGCTGTGCTTGGCAAAAATGGTGTGGTGCAACGCCGCGAAGAACTCATTACCTATGAATGCGATGGTTTAACTGGTTATCGCCAACGTCCGGCTGTGGTGGTTTTACCCAGAACTACAGAACAAGTTGCCCAAATTGTGAAGATATGCAACCAATACTCTATCCCCTTCATAGCACGCGGCTCTGGCACTGGTCTATCTGGCGGCGCTTTACCAGTGATAGATTCTGTTTTAATTGTCACTTCGTTAATGCGGCAAATCCTCAGCATTGATTTAGAAAATCAACGAACAGTTGTCCAGCCAGGGGTAATTAATAGTTGGGTAACACAAGCTGTTAGTGGTGCTGGTTTTTACTACGCTCCTGACCCTTCTAGCCAAATTATCTGCTCTATTGGCGGCAACATTGCCGAAAATTCTGGTGGCGTACATTGTCTCAAATATGGAGTCACCACTAACCACGTTTTAGGATTAAAAATTGTTACGCCAGAAGGGGAAATTATCGATTTAGGCGGACAAATTCCAGAAATGCCTGGTTATGATTTAACAGGTGTGTTTGTTGGTTCCGAAGGTACTTTAGGAATTGCTACAGAAATTACTTTGCGAATTCTCAAAAGTGCAGAATCAATTTGTGTGCTGTTGGCAGATTTTACTAGCATTGAAGATGCGGGAACAACTGTTTCTGACATCATCAGCGCTGGGATTATTCCTGGTGGTATGGAAATGATGGATAACTTCAGCATCAATGCAGTTGAAGATGTTGTAGCAACTAATTGTTATCCCCGCGATGCTACTGCCATTTTGCTAATAGAAATTGACGGTTTAGAAGTTGAAGTTGCAGGAAATAAGCAGCGAGTTATTGAAATCTGTAAAAAGAATGGGGCACGAAATGTCACTTCTGCTACTGACCCAGAAACCAGATTGAAATTATGGAAAGGACGCAAAGCCGCTTTTGCTGCGGCTGGGCATTTAAGCCCAGATTATTATGTACAAGACGGTGTAATTCCTCGAACTCAATTACCTTATGTTCTCCACGAGATTAAGACATTAAGCGAACAATATGGTTATCGGGTTGCTAATGTATTTCATGCTGGCGATGGTAATCTTCATCCGCTAATTCTTTATGATAATTCTGTGCATGGAGCATTAGAGCAGGTAGAAGAAATGGGTGGAAAAATTCTTAAACTTTGTGTCCAAGTTGGCGGTAGTATTTCGGGTGAACATGGCATCGGTGCAGAGAAAAAGTGCTATATGCCACAGATGTTTAGCCAAGTTGATTTAGAAACTATGCAATGGGTACGGCAAGTTTTTAATCCTAAAGGGTTAGCAAATCCTGAAAAGATATTCCCTACACCACGAACTTGCGGTGAAGCAGCCAATGCATCAGCTATCAAGGAATTTGAAGGTGTGGAAAGATTTTAAGAAGGAGTGATGAAGGAAATAGAAAAAATGAGAGTTTTACTTTATCAGATTTTGACTTTTCGCCCAATCTAAAAAGTCAGATGAAAAGTTTAGCGTTGCGATCGCCAGAGAAGTTCTGGTTTGTCGCGGTATTAAATACGACGAACATAGGGTTGTATTTTCCCGGACAAATTGATATGATTGTGTGTATCAAATTCCACGTTTGAGTTTACCAAGAGAATAAAAGCCCTCTTCCACAGGGAGCATATCGGAGATTTATTGCCTTTTATAGCGGCTTACTACAAATTATTTAGCCTCCTGCAAACTGAAAGCTGTAGTGTCTTGCAAGGTGACGAAGGCTGAGTCTGGGTCGTCTTGATAGGCTGGTGCTTTGCTGAAAAGGTAGGGGAAAGGTTCTATCCGTGATGCGGAGTTACTGAGTCAGACTAATTCAGTAACTCCGCACCAAAGAATATAGAACCAAAGGATAAAAGAATGCGTCTGAGAAAGTTAGTCAACTATGGGATTTTTGTGCTGGTGCTCGTCATTGGATTCTGTTTCACAACAATTGCCCGTGGTTATGACATTCCACCCCCAACTGGGCAGGTTGCGATCGCCCAACAGACGAGTGATCTCATGTTAAACACATTGTTCGCAGCGCTGACGCAGGAGTTCAACGAAACCACGCGGGATAATGTGGAGCAAGGCAAGCAGTCCATCTCGCTCATATTTAACGATCAGAACAAGGATATGCGCCTAGTTGGCACCGTTGACCCGCTTCGGCAAAACGATCGCCCCCGCGACAAGTTTGAGGTTCAGGCAAATGCCCTAGCCCTGGCGGGACAGGCATACACGTCCGTCCAGAAGTTAGACAATAAATGGTACTATCGACGCTCGATCCCTCTCAGCAACTTTAGGGCAGAGTGTGCACTCTGCCATGTAAATTTTCCGGCAGGCCCCACGTCGGATTGGGTGGGCGCGCTCATGCTTAGGGTGCCTATCAAGAAGTAAGGGATTTCCAAAAAATAAAATAATTATTCTATGAAAGTAGGAGTTAGTGATGCTGACGACAGCACTGACTTCCTGTTTTCTAATAAATTAAACTATGTATGGTTGGAGTTGTAGGTGCTTTTGTCTTTTCCAGATCCCGTGAAAAGTCAGTATCAGATTTTAGTATCGTTAAATATATTCATGACCCAAATTGGCTTTGTATTTTTTAACTGTTTTAATTTCTAACTTCTGATTTAATCATCATTTATTCACATACTCCGGAGAATTATAATTTTATTTTGTAGTTATATATAATAGTCCAATCGTACTAGGTCACGCTTACAAATGAATCGGGTAGCTCGCCGTTGTGTTTCTTACTTACTGTGTTTGGGATTAGTGGTCACTTTAAGAGTTTTTTCACTCTCTTCAGTCTCTTCACTACCAGTTTATTCCCAAAATATAAGTCCTTTAACTACAGAAATTCGCGGCGTTTGGCTTACTAATGTTGCTAGTGGTGTACTATTTGTCCCTTGGGGTATTAACCGTGCTATAAACCAATTATCGGCTCTCAAGTTTAATACAATTTATCCTGTAGTTTGGAACCGAGGACATACTTTTTATAAGAGTGCTGTAGCTAAAATGACTACAGGTTCAGAAACTCAACCTTTGCTCAACTTCATGCACGGTGGACAGAATGTTTTAGCAAAGATAGTGACGCTTGCCAAAAATAAAGATTTGAGAGTGATTCCCTGGTTTGAATACGGGTTTATGACGCCGCATTATTCACAATTAGCAAGGCGTTATCCTGACTGGTTGACAATTGGGCAAGAAGGTATAAAGTCCACCCAAGATGCCCCACCTGAAGAAATTGATAATGTTTTGGTAAGTAAGGTGGCTTGGTTGAATCCCCTACATCCGCAAGTGCAAGAATTTATCCAAGGGCTAATTTTAGAAGTAGTCAGGGATTACGATGTGGATGGTATTCAGCTTGACGATCATTTTGGGATGCCAGTACAGTTTGGCTACGATCACTTCACTATTGAACTCTACCAGCAAGAGCATCAAGGCAAAAGTCCCCCAACTGATCCTTTTAACCCACAATGGATGCGGTGGCGGGCAGACAAAATTACTGATTTTATGGCAGAAATCTATCAAGCTGTGAAGGCTGTTAAACCTAACGTTAGAATATCTCTGTCTCCTAACTATCAAGCTTTTGCCTACAAATACTATTTGCAAGATTGGGAAAATTGGGTAAAAAAAGGTCTAGTTAATGAGTTAATTTTACAGGTATATCGAAATGACAAAAACTCTTTTATGGCTCAACTGGAACAATCATCTATAAAATTGGCTCAAAGTCTAATTCCTGTAGGTATTGGTATATCAACGGGAACGGTGCGTAATCCTGTGAAAATGGCACAAATTAGAGAACAAGTTCAGATGGTGCGCGATCGCAATTTTGATGGTATCTCCTTTTTTTACTGGGAGAGTCTCTGGGGTTACATCGTACCCGAATCACCCCAACAGCGACGCAAAGCTTTTTTTGATCTGTTTAATGCTAAAACTGTCAGATTATTACAACCAAAGAAACTTTGATGCCATTCGCGCCGGAAAATACTAGATTTAGCTTTATATTACTGTGGACTTTCGCTACTTTTGGCGGTTTTTTATTGAGTTTACTCTTAATTGAAGTCGGCGAAAAACCAGATATTGGGTTAGTAGAGGCGGCTATCGGCGGATTTGCGATCGCACTTCCTCAAGGTTGTCTTCTCAAAGAACCTATCTATTGTATCAGGTGGATTTTGTCAAGTCTTTTGGGTTGGAGTATCATCACCGCGATCGGTATTGGTGCGGTGGGTTGGATAGTACCTAGTACTCAGATTTTCCCTGTGAGAATCCTGTCTGGGGCAGTTTATGGGGCGCTTGGCGGCTTGGGGATTGGATTGGCACAATCATTAGCAATTCCCCAGCCTATGCCGTGGCGATGGATATTTGTCTCTTCGGCAAGTTGGGCTGTTGCTGTCCCCGTGGGTTCTGCTGTCGGGATGATCTTACACCGCCTGATGCAGTTATTCTTAGGCGAAGTCATGGGATTAGCTATTACTTGGCTGCTGGTTGGTATCCTCACCGGAATGAATGCTCAAAAGTTGCGAACGTAAGTTCCCATTCCCTTGTTCACGCCGATATGATAACCTGTGTACATGAACATTTAAGGAAAAAATAGCCTTTCTTCATGCCAACATAGATATAATATCGAACTTACTTATATATCTATGGTTGAAAATACTCGCGGTAAAAGGGGAGATCCAAACTATAAATTAATCTCTGGTTACGTACCAAAAGAACTTGCTTTATTATTCAAGACTATTTGTGTTGCCACTGAAATTGACCAAAGTCAAGCTATGGAAGAAATGATTACAAAATGGGCTAAAGAAAAGCAATCAATACTTGATCGCATGAAGAATGTCTAAATGTGAGTGAGGACAAGGAGAAAAGAGAATACACCATGAGCAATGCACAACGACTTGACAATGTTGAGAATGATTTAGAAACAGTTAAACAGTTGTTGGTATCAACAGCCAGCTATGCAGAATCATCTGACAAGAGGATTGATCAACTAGTTCAACGTCAAGACTTAACCCAAAAACAGCTTGATGGTCTAGCCGTAACTGTTCAAGTTATGGGTGAAAATATTGACAGATTTGTAGAGAAGATTGACAGATTTGTAGAGAAGATTGACAGATTTGTAGAGAAAACTGACAGATTTGTAGAGAAAACTGACAGATTTGTAGAGAAGACTGACGATTTTCTCGATACAACTAAAGCGCGGAATGCCCTACTAGACGGGGTAATCCTTGAATTACGAGAGAGTCAGATGTCAACTAATGCTGCTGTAGAAAGGTTGGATAGAATCTTAGAACAATTGCTGAAGCGAAACTAATAGCAAGCACCCATTTGGAACTAAGGATGGAATTGAGCATCCTTCGACTCCTTATTGTCTCTTGCCATTCCCCACTCCCTTTATTAAGAATTGTAAATTTAATTGATGTATACTGAGGTTTGCACTTAAGTATATGCAAAAATGCTGAAAAACTGTTAAAAATCAACTTCAATAAGTTTGCCCTAACCTGCAAATGTATTTTCGCCTTCAAAAAGCAGGATTTGTTAAGCTGACTTTTATTAGCTTTCCTAGATTTCTGACAAGAAGTAGAGAAAGATTCAAATTTCGATGAGCAACAGCTGACAATACTTTGCTATAGGCGCTAAAGTGCATCTACTACAAGCGTAACGACAAGAGAGCGCCTAGAAGAGTCAGTAATACCAGACAGGGACTCTCGCATGAATATAAATCCAACGGAATCAACTATGGAGTTGACAAAATTATCACCACCTCAGATTCTCTTCGGCACAGAAGTAGATGAGAAAAGTAGTAGTGAGCAATTTCTACTGAGCATGTACGATTCTGTGCAAGCATCAATATTTGTAGTTGATGTTCTGGAGGACGGAGATTTTCGATATGTGGCACTTAATCCCACTCATGAGCAGTGGATAGGCATTCGTTCAGATGATCTCCGGGGCAAAAAACCAGAGGATATTCTCTCCCCCAACGATGCTGCTAAGGTACGTCAGCATTATGCTGAATGTGTGCTATTCGGCAAAACTATTTCTTACGAACAATGTTTGCAATTTCAGGGGGTTCAGACTTGGTGGAGTACGACTCTCACGCCGCTAAGGGATGCTAACTCCAGGATTTATCGATTGATTGGTACTAGTAGCAATATTACTCCTGTGAAGCAAGCAGAACAGGCAGTTGGACTCCAGGTTGAACGGGAACAACTGCTAGAAGCGATCGCAGGAAGAATTCATCAATCTGTCGAATTAGAGACAATTCTGCATCAGACAACAATTGAACTGCGGCAGTTTTTGAATTGCGATCGCATCCTAATTTATCGCTTCGAGGCTGATGGCAGTGGGGTAATCATTGCCGAGTCAACTGTGACTGATCCCCTGTTGGGAAAAAACATCACCGATCCCTGCTTTAGTGGCAATCGAGAACACTACGGGCGAGGTTGCATTCAAATTGTCGAAGATATTTATGCAGCCGGGTTGCATCCTTGCCATATAGATTTTCTGGCATCTTTGCAGGTAAGAGCCAATCTAGTCGTGCGGATTTTCAAAGAGCAAGATATGTGGGGGCTATTGATTGCCCAGCATTGCCACCAATCGCGTCAATGGCAGCAAACAGAAACCGATTTACTCAAACAGTTGGCAACTCAAATCGGCATTGCTGCTGAACAGGCAGAACTTCGTCAGCAGTTCAAGGATCTCAAAGCAAAGTTGCAGTTGCAAAAACAGAAGCACAAAAATCAGTTGCAGCAAGTGCGAAACTTTGAAGCCTTGGTGCGACGCATGACAGAACAAATCCGCGACAGTCTGGATGAAAGTCAGGTATTGCAGACACTCACCCAGGAATTAGCAGAGTTACTGAACCTTGATTGTTGCCAAATCGAACTCTATAGCACCTGTCAAACTCTGGTTACTATTACCTACGAGTACACCATTAACCTACCTCGGTGTCAAGGATTGACTAAAAAGATTGCAGACCGTCTTGAAGTTTATCAGTCACTATTGCAAAAACAACCTTTGCAATTTTTAGAAATTGTTCCTGGATGGCAACCAAAGCTATTGGTTATGTCCCAGATGGCTTGTCCAATTTTCGATACTCAAGGGATTTTGGGAAACATTTGGTTGACAAGACCATCACAAGAGGCATTTGATGAATTTGAAATCGAGTTAGTGCAGCAGGTAGCAAGTGAATGTGCGATCGCTATTCGTCAAGCCCAGCTTTACAAACAAACCCAGGCACAGGTCAAAGAATTAGAAAATTGCGATCGGCTCAAAAACCAATTTCTCAGAAACCTATCCCAAGAACTGCGGACACCAATAACTAGCATCAGTCTTGCAGTCCAAACCCTCGAAAGTGTCCTTACACCAGAAGAAATATTAGATATAGAAATAGTTCCACAACTCTTGCAGATTCTGCATAATGAGTGTGCGCGAGAAAACAAGTTAATTAACGACCTACTCACACTCACATATCTAGAAGCCGAACCCGATCCCCCAACTTTGATTGCCATTGACTTACAAAGCTGGCTTAACCCCATTGTCGAGTCTTTTCGAGACCTCACCACTTGCCAGCGACAGCAGTTAAACCTGAGTGTTGATCCCGCACTCCCGCTTTTAGAGACAGATATCACAGATATGGAGAGGATTATCACCGAACTACTCAACCATGTCTGCAAATATACCCCAGCAGGTGAGTCTGTCACAGTTTCTGCTCACCTGACAGAGGACGCAGTAGAGCTTAATATTAGCAATTCGGGACTAGAGCTTACCAGCAACGAACTGTCACGGATATTTGAGCCTTTCTATCACCTTTCCAAACGTGATCCTTGGAAACATAGCGGCACTGGACTGGAATTGGCATTAGTGCAGAAAATGGTCAGACATTTAGGCGGCTCAATTTATGTAGAGAGTGGAGCCGGTCAAACCATCTTCACCATCGAATTCCCCCTTTAATTCGTTTTTTGGCACGGTACTAGCTAAATT
>NZ_DASQZC010000381.1:0-4326 GCF_035638895.1 Nostoc sp.
TGCCGGAAAAGTTGCATTCGAGTAAATAGGGAGTGGGGAGATGAGGGAGATAGGGGAGAAATAACTCCTAATATCATGTCCGCATAATTAGTTATGCTAACCACAGTCATTACACCCCACCCCCAACCCCTCCCCGCAAGCGGGGAGGGGGGACAAAGCGTAGCTTTGACGGGGTGGGGTTCTTCGGGTTTAATAAGCAATCAAGCGGAAATGATATCACCCCAACTTCTCAAACAACTCCGCTAACACCACATTAGAAAACAAAAACCCTTGGGGATCAATCAAACGCAACCTTCCCTCTGCAACTTCCACCCAACCTTGATCAAAATATCCTTGCAAACACCTGCAAATCTCCTCCACCTTCTCTTCCCCAAACCCCTCCGCCAACGCCGCCAAACTGACACCCTCCGCCAAACGCAACCCCAACATTAACGTTTCTAACAATACTTCCTTTGGGGGAGTCACATCACAATCAATCACACCGCCAGCTTCTACCCACTGGTAATACTCCCTAGTTTTACGGGGACGAGTGAAGCGTTTACCGTCAACATAACTTGCCGCACCCATACCAAAGCCATAGTAAGGGCGGTTTTCCCAATACACTCGATTATGCCGACACTGATGACCACCTTGAGCATAATTGGAAATTTCATAATGCTCATAACCTGCACTAGTCAAAACCTGCTGCCCCATCTGGTACATTTTGACTGTGGCTTCATCCGTAGGCATTGGAGTATCGCCAGGTTTGTAGTAACGCCCAAAGGCTGTACCTGGTTCGATGGTAAGATCGTAGATGGAAATGTGAGTGGGTACAAGTGCCACCGCCTTTAAGAGAGAATCCTGCCATTGATCCAAAGACTGATGCGGCAACCCAGAAATTAAGTCTAAGCTAAATTCGGGAATCTCGACTTGGTGGATTAGTTCCACAGCTGCGAAAATATCTTCAACTGAGTGCGATCGCCCCGCCCTCTGTAATAATTCTGATTGAAAGGCTTGTACACCTAAACTTACCCGGTTCACGCCGACATTGCGATAGCCTGCTATATGCGCTAAATCAAAGGTGGCTGGGTCAATTTCCATCGAAATTTCTGCCCCAGACGCAATACCAAAATGCTTCTCTAGTTCTGTTACTATCCGTTGTAACTGCTCTATTGATAGCAGCGAAGGAGTACCACCGCCGAAGAAAATTGTCTTCAGGGGTTGACCCAATGCTGGTGTAATAGCAATTTCTTGACATAGCACCTCAACATATTGGGACATAGTACCAGATGTTTCGCCCCGCAAGCGATCGCCCACAACAGACACCGGAAAATCACAATAAAAACACCGCCGTCTGCAAAAGGGAATATGCACATAAGCAGAACTCGCAATTCCAGAAATACTAAATTTTTGACTCATTTTGAGAAAAGATGAAGTTAAGCCAACTCCGAATTAGAGACAATGAAAATAAGATAAGAATTCACGAGTCAGGAGCCAGGAGCCAGAATAATTGTAAAATCAAGCGTGCAATAACTTCTTGATTTTATTAAACTTATTAAGTTTGGGTATCAAAATCTTCTGAATTCTGGATTCTTACAAAATAAGTAGTTTTTTTACAAGGTTTTGTCGTTTTACAACGAAACAATGAAAAATATGAAGATAAAAGCCTTTGGTTATAATAATTGCAGATATTGCCCTACTAAACCCTTAGTGTAAGTCAATATTGATGAGTTTATCTTACCGATGAAATAAAAAATACTTAACTTTATCGGTGAACACAGTTGCAGGAAAACAAGACAACCATGCTTGACGCCATTATTATTTTCTCATTCATCCTGGCAGCGTCGGGAATAGGGTTCTACAGCATTGAACTACTGCCCAATAGCACACTAGATCAGGTAACAAATCTTGAAGCTTTACGCTTAGTTGTTGCCGTCTTTGCCGCTATTATTGGTGGTGCGATCGGGCTGAGTTTCCAGACGACATATCGTCGCCTAGAATCACAAATCAAAGAAATGCCTCTGGAAGTGATTTTAACTCGTGCGATCGGCTTAGTGATTGGGCTATTACTAGCTAACCTGATGCTAGCCCCACTATTTTTGCTACCCATCCCGGCAGATTTTGGATTTATTAAGCCATTGGTGGCAGTTGTCGGTAGTATTATCCTCTCCGTCACTGGCATGAATTTGGCAGACACCCACGGACGAGGCTTACTGCGGTTCATTAATCCCAACACCGTCGAATCGATGGTAGTGGAAGGAACCCTAAAACCCGCCAATACCAAAGTTTTAGACACCAGCTGCATTATCGATGGTCGCATCGAAGCGTTACTTGAAACAGGGTTTTTGGAAGGGCAAATTCTTGTACCGCAGTTTGTCTTGCAAGAACTCCAACAAGTAGCCGATGCTAGCAAAGATCAAAAGCGAGTGCGGGGAAGACGAGGATTAGAAATTCTCAACCGCATTAAAGAAGAATATCCCGATCGCATCGTGATTAATACAATTGACTACGAAGATATTCCCACAGTCGATGCCAAGTTGGTGCGCTTTGCCCAAGAAATTAGCGGTACATTGCTAACCAACGACTACAACTTGTCTAAAGTTGCTAGCGTCCAGAAAGTACCTGTTTTGAATGTGAACGATTTAGTTAACGCCGTCCGTCCGAGTTATTTACCAGGTGACAACCTTGATTTGAAAATTCTCAAGGAAGGCAAAGAACCCAGTCAAGGTATTGGCTACTTAGATGACGGCACAATGGTAGTCGTTGAAGAAGGCAGCAGTTATGTGGGTGGTGAACTGCGAGTAGTAGTCACCAGTGCTTTGCAAACCACAGCAGGAAGAATGATTTTTGCCAAACCCCAAGCTTCAGCATTAGCGTGAAACAATGGGATGTCCAATTCGAGTCACACTTATTAATCGGTGCAGGTTGACTGCACCGATTATTTATTTAGCAAGAATTTTAGAAGAGCGTTAAATTCTTAAAACGACAAACCTTTAGAAGATGGTTCATATTTGAGGAGTAATTGAGATGCGGCCGCCCTCAGATGGTGGATTAAGAGGTATGGATAAAAACTGCCTTTAGCTAATAATTTGCAGATATTATTAACATTCACAAATATTTTTCCATTACATAGTTTTGAAACCACACTCCCTGCCGTTCTACTTGCTGTTCTCTGACTACACTAAATCCCCTCTTTTCAAAAAATCGCTTTGCAGTAATACTTGCTTCTGTATATAGTCGTTTAATCCCTTGCAGTTTTGCAGTACTTTCTATATGAATTAAGAGTTTTGAACCAATACCTTTACCTTGATATTTGCTATGACAATAAAAACAATCAATGTGACCATCAGCTTCTAATTCTGCGAACCCAACTATCTCACCATTATTTTCTGCAATGTAAGGAAGCTTGGCTTGTAATCTTTTGTGCCAAACTTCATAATCCATATTTTCGGGTGCCCAAGCATGAACTTGTTCTTGAGTGTAATCGCAAATATTGATTTCATGAACTGTATCATAAAACAGCTTCATGATTAGTTTAGTATCAGACAGTTTATATTCTCTAATAATCATACTGAACCTCAATTTTCATAAATTTCTAATGGCAAATTATCAGGGTCTTTAAAGAAAGTAAATTTTTTCTTTGTAATTTCATCAACTCTGATATTTTCTACGTCCACTCCTTTCGATTTTAAATAAAAAACAGTTTCCTCAACATCATCAACTTTAAAAGCAAGATGTCTTAAACCACAAGCCTCTGGTTTACTAGGCCGTTCTGGAGTATTTGGGAAAGAGAATAGCTCTATTTGAGTATTTTCTCCAACTCGTAAATCTAATTTATAAGAGTTTCTCTCGGTGCGAAAAGTCTCTTCAATAATCGGAAATCCTAAAACTTCTACATAAAATTTTTTGGAGCGATCGTAGTCAGAACAAATAATAGCTACATGATGAATGCCTGTAGTTTTCATATGTACTTCTCAAGCTAACAACCATTTACCTGTAGCACTTTTAGCAGATTTTTGCTAGTTTTTGCAAGATAAGGGCTTTAGCAAAGTGCTAATCTAGAAAATGCAGACCTTGATGCCATCAGCTTTAAAGATGATAATTTACGTAGAGCAATATTTATCATTGTAGATCAGATCAGAACTACTATATTTTGACATAAAGTAATATACGACAATGATTTTTGCAAGGAGCTAGAGTTACTTCCATGAAATTAGATCGCATTACCAGCAATCCCAATCGGATGAATGGACAACCCTGTATTCGTAATCTTCGGCTTACCGTTCGTCGAGTGATTGAGTTATTAGCTACCTACCCTAATCGTGAAGAACTGCGCCAGGAGTTTCC
>NZ_DASQZC010000382.1:0-2077 GCF_035638895.1 Nostoc sp.
ACACCAGTTTTTTCACCCCACTGGGCGGCTGGTAACAGAACGTGAGCGTAAGCAGAGGTTTCTGTAGGATAATATGCGTCTTGATAAATAGTGAAAGGCGATCGCAATAATGCCTTTTTAGTTCGCTCCAAATCTGGCATACTCACAGCTGGGTTGGTAGCCGCAATCCACAGTAACTCTACAGCGCCATCTTCCAAGCCAGTAATCATATCCCAAGCAGTCAAACCGGGATTGGGCGAAATCTGTCCTGGCTTAAGTCCCCAAAACTCCTCAACTTCTGCTCGGTGCTGGGGATTTTTTACCACCCGATAACCCGGTAATAAATGCGCCAAACCTCCGGCTTCTCGTCCTCCCATTGCGTTTGGCTGACCAGTGAGGGAAAAAGGGCCAGCACCAGGTTTACCAATCTGTCCAGTCATCAGGTGCAGGTTAATGATAGTTCTGACCTTAGCCGTCCCTTCTGACGATTGATTCACACCCATTGACCACAAAGACAATACTCGCTGCGATTCACCCCAATAGCGAGCTGCTGTTTCTAAATCTTCAATGCTGATTCCACATTGACGAGCCACCACTTCTGGCGGATAATGCCGAATCACTTCAGCATAAGCTGGAAAGTTACTGGTGCAGTCGTCCATGAACATGGTATCGATGTAGTTCCAGCGCATCAACAAGTGGGCGATGCCGTTTAACAAGTCGATATCTGTACCGGGACGAATGGCTAAATGCAAGTCAGCAGCTTCTGCGGTTGGTGTGCAACGGGGATCAACCACAATCATTTTGACTTTGCGGTTCTTTTTGTGATATTTTTCCAGCCGATTAAAAACGATGGGGTGACATTCGGCTGTATTAGTACCAATTAAAAATGCACAGTCGGTTAACTCCAAGTCATCGTAACAGCAGGGCGGGCCATCTGAGCCAAAGCTTTGAATGTAGCCAGACACCGCACTAGACATACATAAGCGAGAGTTGGCATCAAAATTATTAGTACCCAGACAGCCTTTCATCAGTTTCTGGGCTATGTAATAATCTTCAGTTTGAAACTGGCCAGAACCATACATACATAAGGCTTCTGGCCCTTGGGTAAAGCGGATAGTTTGAATGCGCTGCGTGATGATATTAAAAGCTTCATCCCAACTAACGCGGCGAAACTCTTGATCTAAGGAGTCTCGCACCATTGGGTAATGTAATCTATTTTTATCTAAAGATTCTGCGATCGTTGCGCCTTTGACGCAAACCATTCCTTGACTAGATGGATGGGCTTTATCACCGCGCACCCGCCAAGTTGGAGTTCCTTGGCTATCTCGATTAGTTGCTTTGCCATGTTGGGCTGGGGGTGAAACTTCTAGTCCACAGCCAACACCACAGTAAGGACAAAGGGTTTTGGTAAATTCACTCATGGCAGTTGTACCATTTTGTTATTTTGATTGCGTTGTTACCCCCTTAGTCCCCCCTTGTAAAGGTGGGAAACAAGAAAAATCCGGTTCCCTCCCCTTGTAAAGGGGAGGGTTAGGGAGGGGTAAAAAATATTTGATACATCAATCGCGACTTTTAAAACATCCTCTCAGATGTAGCGGCAGTTTGAGGAATTTAAAGCTTTTTATCGAACTGCAGAGACGCAGAGAGAAGAAAAAGAGATTTTCATGAATTAGGATTGCTATAGAAGGATGAAGTGTAAAGTTCCCTAATTCAGATTTGATAGTGAATTTTAATACTTCATCCTTGAGTTGATTATTCTTCAGTTAAGAAAATAGAGTTTTTAGTTGCTGTTTCTGGTGGTTCACCTTCATAAGCAGCCGCAAAGGAACCTTTTGGTTCTTTCAGGAAGAAGGCGCACATGAAAGCACAAACTAAAGCAGCTATACCCATTGTGGTAAATAGTGTTGGAGCGTCGGTTAAGCTAAAAATTGTCAGGTAAACTACGCCGCCAAAATTACCGTAAGCTCCCACATTTCCAGCAATTTGTCCAGTGGCTTCTTTTTTAATTAGGGGTACGATGCTGTAGGTTGCACCGCAGCCAGCTTGGGCAAAGTAGGCGGCAAACATTGTAACTGCGATCGCTAGCGGAATCGGCCAG
>NZ_DASQZC010000383.1:0-7490 GCF_035638895.1 Nostoc sp.
TTATAATATATTTAACTCAAGCAAAATTGAGAAAGTTAATACTATAGGAGGAAAATATTTGCTTTTAAATCTATCTTATAGGGGTAGAATAATATGCCGACTATTATAAATAAAAATAATTTTTTGTTCTTTTCGTAGTCAACTAAAATATGCCTGTATTTGTTAAATGCTACTTTCGTACTCTAGCTTATGCATAAGTGTGCAAGACCTGTATTGAAATTATTTTTGCACACGTATGCAGAAATAAATTGTTAGGTTTATTTATGTCTCAGTAAGGATAGCTTTGTATAGATTTATGCACACCTATGCATAAATGTTACTAAAATATAACCTCATCTTTTGTTCTACACACCTGTGAAAAGTTAACAAAGTGTAGGGGTTAATTCCCCATCCCCAAAGGGAATTGCTTGTAATGAGAAAGGGTTTAAATCCCCAGACGCTCGCAGACTCGCTAACGCTTCGCTATCTCAAAACGTAATTGCGTTAGCGACGCGCAAGGCGAGTCCGCGATAGCGAAGCGTTAGCGACGCAGGAGCGTCGCGTCATTGCGAATTGTTTAAAAGTCCCTAGTACTTGAAATTCACGTAAGTTTCAACCTTCTCCTTTGGCAACTGTTCTACCACCTGACACCGAATCATCTGCCTTAAATTCTCTGGTAGGCTCTCATAATAGTCTCGTTGGAGAGTCAAATCCACCTTCGGCGTGTGCAACCAATGCATAGCATAGCCCATAACTACCATCGGTCTTGGCTGGTTAGTCCGATTTGGTGAACCCCGGTGTAGTGCTAAAGGTGTCCGAATCATCGCATCCCCTAGTTGCATATAAAAAGATTCCATCGGAATTTCACCAGTGGCAATTTTCCTTAGCCCTTCTTCACGCGGCAAGATATGCGTACCACGCGCCATCTGGAACGGCCCGTTTTCTGCCGTTACTTCTACAAGTGGGAAGTTAACCGCAAGGGCGTAGAGTGGCGTTACTATTTGATCGGAGAACAAAGGGCGATAGTCCCGATGGATTTCCTGATAATCCGAACCTTGTACTGGGAGATCAACTCCCATCTGAACCATCACATATTCCTGAAAAAATACTCGCTCCAGCACACCCATAATCACCGGATTAGCGAAAACTTCCACGTTGGCAAAGGGGGAAACCCAAGGCAAGGTTAGATAGTAACGAGCAATTTCACGGGGAGCCAGTCCACCTGGTCGATTTTGGCGCTCTCGGAATAAATTTTCAAAACCTTTTGCCCATTCGCTAATCAATTCTTTATCAAAAAGACCGCGAATCACACAAATTCCGTCTCGATTTAGGTCTTCGGCAAATCGGTTTAGGTCAGCATCTGTATATTTATTTACTCTACCTATACTTTGAACCATTTTCTTATCCTCGCCAATTCCTGATGTTAAAGTCGAATTTAAATCGGACTCTCAATAGCAGTTTTTGCAATTGTTCGTCGATAATAACGCACCATTTCTGGAATTGACTTATCAGTTTTTGTAGACTTAGGTTATCCAAATCTCTTTAAAGATAAGACTTTATCTTGATTAGTTTCTTGGGTTTTCCGGTTGGGGGGTAAGGTGCTGAATCAGAAATACAGCAATGGTTCTTAAACCAACTCACTGCCCAAATTATGATATTATAAGTGTAGTAAAAGGTGATAAAAGTACTGAAAGCAAAAAGTGTTGCCTTTGCCGCCAAGATGGGAGTTTTCGCCGCAGAGTCATCCAACGACTACTGAAAATTAGCTACAACTCCGTAATGCAGAAATTAAAATAATTTGTAATACTTAATTAAGTTTTGTAAAGAAGATTTAGCGCCAAACCGGAGCGGAAGTTCCCTTAAATATGGATTTTGCAAGACACACCCCGCCACTTGGAGTTGATCTTGACTTCAACCCCAGAATTAGTTAAAAAAACTTCAGCAATAGTTAACTTGCAAAGCCAAATTCAACATAACTCTTCTAGGTTCGCCGTTTTGCCCGCCCAGTAGATGCAATTTAAATATGGAACAGCTTACCTATTTCTTTCCTGCGGACTTGACAAATATTCACGATATGTGTGCCATAATGTCACGAGTCAATAGTCTATACCTAATTTTGTAGCTCCCATACTAGGGCGCTTGATGTATTTTATGTTTACTATTAAGCGATAAATAGCGTTCTGTAAATACAGGTATAAAGTTACATAGATTACAGAGAAAGGAGTAAAAAACTCCTGGAATATCTCAAAACAGACTAGTTTAGTCTAAACCGAAGCCACAAAAAATTTGTTCTATTGTAGTTACATTAAGAGGTTTTAATGAATTTGTTGGATATACAAAAGCGTAAGGTTGACCTTCCCTCCAATACAGATAATCAAAGGGTTTCTAGCTTTCCAGAAGCTGGGTATCCACGTCCACAGTTACAGCGATCGCACTGGCTAAATTTAAACGGTGAGTGGAAGTTCGCTTTTGACGATGAAGGACGATGTGTTCAACCAGGCGATATCCAGGGGTGGACTCATTATATACAAGTTCCCTTCGCTCCCGAATCTACCAAAAGTGGTATTGGTGATACAGGTTTTCATCCAAACTGCTGGTATGAGCGAGAATTTGAAACGCCTGAAGGTGACGGCAGATTATTACTGCACTTTGGGGCTGTGGATTACCGCGCCCGTGTTTGGGTGAATGATCAATACATGATAGAGCATGAAGGGGGACATACTCCTTTCACGCTGGATATTACCACAGTTTTGAATGACACTGGCATAACTAAAGTAACAGTCTGGGCCCAGGATGATCCTGGTGACCTTGCCAAGCCTAGAGGAAAGCAGGATTGGCAATTGGAACCGCATAGTATTTGGTATCCTCGCACCAGTGGTATTTGGCAAACAGTCTGGATTGAGCGCGTAGGTAGAACTTACATCGATAGTATTCGGTGGAGTCCCGACTTCGAGCGCTGGGAAGTTGGTTGTTATGCTGCGATCGCAGGTGATGCCCCTGCTGGCATCCAAATCAAGGTGAAACTGAGCATTGGCAATACCGTGCTGGCAAACGATACCTATGAAGTGTTTAACGGAGAAATTGGCCGTCGCATCTCCCTTTCCGATCCAGGTATCGACGACTACCGCAACGAATTGCTGTGGAGTCCAGAAAAGCCCACTCTAATGGATGCCCACGTTGAACTTTGGCATAACAATGAACTTTTGGATGAAGCTAAATCCTATACAGCAATGCGGACTGTAGGGATACAGCGCGATCGCTTTATGCTCAATGGTCGTCCTTATTATTTGCGCTTAGTTCTCGATCAAGGCTACTGGCCTGATTCGCTAATGACAGCACCGGACGATGGGGCATTGCGGCGCGATGTCGAACTTGCCAAAGCAATGGGTTTTAACGGAGTCCGTAAGCACCAGAAAATTGAAGACCCGCGATTTTTATATTGGGCAGATAAGCTGGGGTTGTTAGTATGGGAGGAGATGCCCAGTGCATATCGTTTCACACCTAAAGCAGTGGAACGCACAACGCGAGAGTGGGCTGAGGTAATTAGGCGGGATATCAGCCACCCCTGTATCGTAGCTTGGGTAACGTTTAATGAATCCTGGGGAGTTCCGAATCTGGTTGAGACTGCGGCTCACCGAAACTACGTTTTGGCAATGTTTCACTTAACTAAAACTCTCGATCCGGGCCGCCCAGTGGTTGCCAACGATGGCTGGGAAAGTACAGATACAGATATTCTGGCTATTCATGACTACGACACCCACCCACAACGATTAGGTCATCGCTATGGGCCAGAAGTGAAACTAACGGATTTGTTTGACCGGAAGCGTCCTGGCGGGCGCATACTGACACTGGATAACTTTCCGCATCAGGGACAGCCAGTGATGCTGACTGAGTTTGGTGGTATTGCCTATGCCCCTGTTGATACCCCCGATGCAGATAAAGTTTGGGGATATGAGCGTTGCTCCAATATTTCCGAGCTAGAAATTAAATACGCTACTCTGCTCGAAACGATTAATGATATTGAGTTGTTTAGCGGATTTTGCTACACCCAATTTACAGATACTTTCCAAGAAGCTAACGGTTTATTATACGCCGATCGCACGCCTAAATTTCCCATTGAGGCGATCCGCGCTGCGACCCTTTCAGGACAAGGATTATGTACTCCCACAAGCTGTTAAAGCCGGATGGTCGCCCACTGACCTTATATAGTCGATACCCGATTGCCGATAATATCATCGCCACTAGCCCTAGTAATGAACCAGTGCAGGCTAATCCTCACCTGCGCTGGCATCCTTTACGCGGCGAATGGGTTGCTTATGCTTCTCACCGTCAAGGGCGGACTTTCATGCCGCCCCCAGAATATAACCCCCTTGCACCCACTACGAAACCGGAGTTTCCTACAGAACTTCCCCCAGGTAAGTATGATGTGGCGGTGTTTGATAATCGCTTTCCCTCAATGGCTCAAACGGCACACGACCCACCAGAGTGTATTATGGAAACATTGCCTGCTAATGGGGCGTGTGAAGTGGTGGTTTTTGCTCAAAATGCCCAAGCTTCCCTTAGTTCGCTGGAATTGGAACACCTTGATTTGCTGTTGGAAGTATGGGGCGATCGCACCCGCGTATTAGGAGCAAATCCCCAAATTCAGTACGTGCTGCCTTTTGAAAACAAGGGTGTAGAGGTGGGTGTAACATTGCACCATCCTCATGGGCAAATTTACGCCTATCCTTTTACACCACCTGTGCCAGCGCGGATGCTGTCAATGCAGCAGGAGTATTATGAAAAAAATCGGCGGGGTTTACTGCAAGACTTGATTCAGAAGGAAATTGCAGACAATCAACGGATTATTTATCAAGATGAGTATGCGATCGCATTTGTCCCGGTATGCGCTCGTTACCCCTATGAAATTTGGATTGCTCCTAAAGAACCAGTTGGCACTTTTATGGATCTTACTCCAGAGCAACGTTGGGGACTTGCTAAGGCGTTAAAAACTGTCACCCTCAAGTATGACGGCTTGTGGAATCGTCCATTTCCTTACTTGATGGCTTGGTTCCAAGCCCCAACTGACGGTTTAGCCCATCCCGAAGCGCATTTACACGCCGAATTTTTTCCACCATATCGGACAAGCGAAAGGCTGAAGTATCTAGCGGGAACTGAACTTGCAGCAGGGATGTTTGCCAATGATGCTTTGCCAGAAGAGAAAGCGAAGGAGTTACAAGCTGTAATGGTAAATATTGAAGAACCAATTTCGGCGTGACAAACCTACCTATTTATTTCTGTTTGTCCATCTCTTGAACAACAAATTGTCTTAACCGTTCCTTCTAATGGGGGACGGTTTTTAACTTTTCTGTAATAAGCTAAAAAACATCTAATTTGCATAATCGAATTAAATATAACTCTTGTGGGGTGGGCATATTGCCCGCCCAGTATATGCAATTTAAATGTGCAACAGCTTACTGTTTCACTTCTTTTAAAGTTGCTGTGTAACGTAGGGTGGGTTAATTTTTGTAGGTCGATGCAACAAAGGTGCAAGGCAATGCAACAAAGGTGCGAGTCGATGCATCAAAGGTGCAGATCAAGAGACTTGTGTGTACACCATAGCCGAAATCTATATAACTCCAGGCTGGATTTTGATAGTTCTCTTATAAGCCTTCTGATAGTGTATTTCTCCAAACAAAAGAGTTTAGGCTGGGGGTGTTTAGTTATAAAAATGAGAGGTAATAGCTATGCCTAGTGGACATGCTAGCCATAAAGGCGCTTCTAATAAATCCAATGTTAATGCCAATGGAGTAATTGATGATGCTGCTGATCAATCATTAAACCCTGATGATATCCTGTCTGAGGAGCAAACTAACACAGAAGTCCATAGAGTCGAAGAAGCTGTTAAGTATCCTCCTGCTACCGAACGCCCAGGTGAAAAATCAAATACTAATACCTGAAGTAACTATAAGACTCATATTTGATTTTTGAAATATATAAGGTGCGTTAGCCGTAACGCACCTTATATATTTAGATTTTTTTCAAAAAAGTGTAGCAGAATAACGACACCCAACTCAAGTGTGAGATAATCGCTTCTTTGTGCTGAAGTACACGCTCAAGGACGTTACCTTTATTCTGCTCTGGGTCGTAATCCCGAACCCAGAAGATGCCCGCATGGGCAAACGCACCAATCATCAGGAAGCCAGCAATGTACTGGTGATGGGTGTACAGCGCCGCCTGTGTTGTGTAGTCCTTAGCCATAAAAGCGTAAGGAGGCAGCGAATACATGTGCTGCGCTACTAATGATAATGCAGTACCTAACGCTGCCAGGTGTATGGACAACTGGAAGTGCAGGGAGTTGTTGTAGGTGTCGTACAGCCGTGTGGTAAGTTGAACTGACCTTCAGTTTGGACACCAAAGAAATTTTTGGCGTTGAGCATCTCTTTGATGCTGTGACCAATGCCGAAGTTAGTCCGGTACTGGTGACCAGCGACAATAAAGATAACTGCGATCGCTAAATGGTGATGAGCCATATCGGTCAGCCATAGCGATTCAGTTTGGGGATGAAAACCACCCAAAAAAGTCAGAATTGCTGTCCCTGCGCCTTGAGATGTGCCAAACACATGCCCTGGCGTTTCAGGATTCTGAGCGTATACACCCCAGTCACCTCTCCAGAAAGGTGCTAAACCGGCTGGGTGAGGCAAAGTTGTTAGAAAATTGTTCCAACCAACATGAACACCGCGAGATTCGGGAATGGCAACGTGAACAAGGTGTCCCGCCCAAGCAAGAGAGCTAACACCAAACAAACCTGCCAGGTGGTGATTCAGGCGGGGTTCTGCACTCTTGAACCAAGCCAAGCTAGGACGATACTTGGGTTGCAAGTGCAGCCAACCAGCAAACAAGAATAATGCTGCTAACAGTAAAAGAAACACTGAACCCTGGTAAAGGTCATTGTTCGTCCGCATCCCAATGGTGTACCACCAGTG
The DNA here is from genome assembly GCF_035638895.1 of Nostoc sp. Lineage (GTDB taxonomy): Bacteria > Cyanobacteriota > Cyanobacteriia > Cyanobacteriales > Nostocaceae > Nostoc. Next base: position 6,945 of record NZ_DASQZC010000383.1, read on the forward strand.
GTAGACACCAGAGTAAGCAATGTTAACAGGATGATTAGCGCCCCCTTGGGTAAAAGCTTCTATTGCTGGTTTACCAAAATGAGGGTCCCAAATCGCGTGGGCGATTGGACGAATATGCAGAGGATCTTTAATCCACTGCTCAAAGTTACCTTGCCAGGCTACGTGGAACAACAGACTAGATGCCCACAGGAATATGATTGCCACATGACCGAAGTGAGTAGCGAAAATCTTTTGGTAAAGATTTTCCTCGGTCATGCCATCATGGCTTTCAAAATCATTTCCCATAGCCATCGCGTACCAGAGCCGACGTGTAGTCGGGTCTTGTGCGAGATCCTGGTTAAACTTAGGATATTTTGTGGCCATGCAATTTAATTAGGGGTTGCTGAAAAAGAAAGAGAAGCTCACAGGATATAGATTATCTGACCAAAGAAGTATATTCAGGTGCAAGACTTGAGGGTAAAATAGCTCAAAATCCTTGCATAACTGCGACCAGCAGTACAGAAGTGTGCGGTTTGTAACTATGTACCGAAAACAGGGGCAAAATCC
>NZ_DASQZC010000384.1:0-10931 GCF_035638895.1 Nostoc sp.
ATTTTAATTGCCCGTGGAGAATTAGCCTTAGACACTAATATTGAAAGTGATTGTCAGCCGTTGCATAGCTTAGTAGAAACTATTCTCCATGTATGTCCCCAAGTTCATGCTATGCGAGATGCTACACGCGGTGGTTTAGCGACAGTCTTAAATGAATTTGCCCTCAGTTCAAATGTGGGAATTCGCCTTTACGAAGAATCTATTCCAGTGCGGGAAGAAGTTAACGGAGTTTGCGAAATACTCGGTTTAGACCCATTGTATTTAGCTAATGAAGGTAAGTTAGTTGTAGTGGTTCCAAAAAAGAATGCTGAAAACGTTTTATCAGCTATGAAATCACACCCAGCAGGCAAAGATGCTTGTATTATTGGCGAAGTTATTCCTTCACCCCCAGGTATTGTATTGTTAAAAACAGTTTTTGGTGCTGAAAGAATTGTTGATATGTTGGTAGGCGACCAATTACCACGAATTTGTTAATAAATTTTATAGTATGCACGAACTTGGAATTACCCAAAATATTGTGGCAATTGTAACTGAACACGCCAAGGGTGCAAAAGTGCAGCGAGTTTTATTAGAAATCGGCAAACTTTCAGCCATAATGCCCGAGGCTATACGATTTTGTTTTGATATTTGCACTCAAGGTACAGTTTTAGAAGGGGCGACGTTAGAAATTTTGGAAATTCCTGGCTTAGGGCGATGTCGCCAATGTGGTGCAGAAGTTTATTTAGATAAACCATTTGGAATTTGTAATTGTGGTAGCGTGCAATTAGATTTAATTACTGGTGAAGAACTTAAAATTAAAGAAATAGAAATCGAGGAATTATGTGTGTAACTTGTGGTTGTTCTGATGATGGCAAATTCAAAATTACAAATCTGGAAACAGATGAAGCTGAACATAATCATACTCACACTTTACCAGATGGAAGTGTCATCACTCATTCCCACAATCAGGACACTCATATAGAAGCGCCTCAAATTCATGCCAAAATACACAATACAACGATATCTTTAGAGCAGGATATATTAGCAAAAAATAATTTAATCGCTGCCCAAAATCGGGGATGGTTTAAAGGTCGAAATATTCTCGCCTTAAATTTAATGAGTTCTCCCGGTGCAGGGAAAACAACTCTTTTGACACAAACCATCAATGATTTAAAGCATCAATTATCTATCAGTGTCATTGAAGGCGACCAAGAAACTGCTAACGATGCCAAAAAAATTAAAGAAACAGGTTCTAAAGTCATCCAAATCAATACCGGAACAGGTTGTCATTTAGATGCATCAATGATCGACAGAGGTTTACAACAACTGAATCCGCCATTGAATTCAGTTGTGATGATTGAAAATGTCGGAAATTTGGTTTGTCCAGCTTTATTTGATTTGGGAGAAAATGCAAAAGTCGTGATTCTCTCCGTTACAGAGGGAGAAGATAAGCCGCTAAAATATCCGCACATGTTCCGTGCTAGTGATATCATGATTCTCACGAAAATTGATTTGCTACCTTATGTAGATTTTGATGTCCAAAAATGCATCGAATATGCTATACAGGTGAATCCCCAGATTCAGATTTTTCAGGTTTCCACAACTATTGGCGTAGGGTTAGATAATTGGTATAAATGGCTAGCTGAAAAGGTCGCAGACTTATTAATACCATTTCCTGTGTAACTGCTAAAGCGATCACACGTATCCGCAACCGTCACGATAAAATTGGTAAAGCATTGCGCCGTGGACATCACTACCTGCGCGAAACATCCTTTTGTAACTCCCCTTCTGCATTCCCGGACAAGGCGAATTAGTTGATAGTATTTCAGTAAAAATACTATGGGCATTATACATATTATTTTTGTAGATTTATTTTGAGCATTGTTACAAATAAACTTAAATTATCAATTGGTTATGTTTTCTCTGATTTTCACTTTTTTTAAATGGTTATTTTCGTTATGGGAAAAACTGCCTGATAGCCTTAAAAAAGAAATTATTGAGTTGATAGTTAAAGAGTTTACAGAAGTATTTCGTAATTACTACAGGTATTGGCGCAAGAACAAAAATATTTAGTCAATATAATTTGAATAACATGGAAAATCATTTAGAAGACTCTACTATTCAAAATAATTTAGAAAATCTCAACTTTGAAGATTTTTTACAAGCAGATACAAAAATTAAAAATAACTCTGAAGACATTAATATATCTACAATACAATCCTCCATTACTGCTGCTACTCAACTAACTATTGCACCTCTTGCAGCTACATTATTCGGGCTTGATGCTACACAAAGTAAAAATGAAAAGTTTAGCAAGGAAGTTTCGGAATATGCAACCTCAAAAGAAGTCATTTCTTCTTTAAGTAAAGAAATTGGTGAACCAAATGAAACCGAGGCAGAAGAAGACTTTATAGAAAGAGCAAGCAACGTGCTTAGAAAGATTTTAAAGGAAAAATTTAAAATTTAGTTAGCCTCTTAAACCTCCTTATTACGGTACTTATCCAGCCTTAAATACCTATTTATCTGACATATAAAGTAAACACATACTATATTGTAACTCTTTTAAAATTGCAACACCCTGCACTTTAGGAGTACAGGGTGTAAGACAGCTATATTTTGTGTGATTCCCAGTTTCTATTTACCTCAAAGCCAATCTCGATAAGCTGAGATTTCATTTACGCTGATTTCAAATGGCATCCCCTTGCCAAATGGCGGATAAACGCGGATTTTCCCATTGCTAGCAAACCGCTCTAACCTATTACCCAACTGGGCAATATTGCTGACTATATGCCAGTAAGATACTAAGTCAGGGCAGTCAACAATTAATGTTAAAATACTAGCATTTGTTGTGAGATACCACTGACAATTAGACAACAGGACTCGCGTAATGCGATCGCAGGCTAGATAAAAGCATCTACCTGTAGACTGTTCTAGCTCCATTTGCAGCATTCCATCCTCTTTTGTTACCTCAGATGGAGGTAAATCATCGGGAGGAAGCAGATATAGTTTAGAAGACATAATTTCGCACCTCTTGGTTATAGCGCGTCAAACTATCCAGGTTTTTTTGCATATCCGAAGACGAGGGTTTGAGTGCTAACGTACCTAAATTTAATTCGTCTTGAAATTTCTTGATTTTGTCTCGACAAGTCTCCACATCACCAATAATTGAATTCTCAATCAAATAATCTTCGTCGAAACAAATGTTTGTGCGATCGAATGGTTTTTGGTTGGGATTCGCACTATTCTGTAATACTTCAGCCGAATTAGCTGTCATTTTCTTGCTAAATTGGCGGATGAAAGGTAGTGCCTCACTCACTGCCTCATCAAATGTTTTGCCAACATAAAAAAAGCGTGCCAGCACGAAATTTTCCGCACCACTAGAATTTAAGGCTCGATATTTAGCAACAGTATCCTTCAATCTCTGTAGGGAGAATGGCGGCCCACCCATCAAGCTGAAGGAATGTTTAGCAGCAAACTCGATACCATCATCGCCGCCAGTGGCAACATACAATGGTATTTGACTCTGCAATGGTTTTGGGTAAATTGTTAAGCGATCGCATTGATAATACTTGCCATTAAATGATACATCAGTTTCATATAAAAGCTTGTGAATCAGTGCGATCGCCTCTAGCGTCTTAGGGCGTGCTTCACTTGGGAGTGTCGCAAAATGCTTGTTTTGTTGGGGAAAGGGGCCGCCTTTGGCAACTCCAAATAATAATCGTCCATTGCACAGGTTATCCAAGGTGGCGATATCTTCCGCTACCCGAATCGGGTTATGGAATGGCAGTAACACCGCCGCAGTGCCTAATTGAATAGTTGAAGTTAGCCCTGCCAAATGTGCCATTAACAGCAACATGGAGGGGCTGAGATTGGATTCACTAAAATGATGCTCACTCACCCAGGCTTCTTCAAAACCTAAACTTTCTGCCTGTTTTATCAGCGCGACTTGCTCAAAGATGGCACGACGAGCATCTTGGTGATGATTATCGTAATTGCAGAAAATTCCAGTTTTCATTACTTGCGTTAATACTTTGTGCTGGCTATTCTAGTGGTCGATAGGTTCGTAGTAAGCACTTTAGTGCTTAAATATTTGAGGACTAAAGTTTTTACTACAAACACCTTTACTCCTCTCCATTAATGCGATCAAAGACTAATTTGCAACCCACTGTAACTCCAACCATAGACGTGGGTTATTGTGTTTGATGTTCGACATCGGGTCGCGCAATAATCGTTTGGCATTCATGCGGACTACCTGTACTAAACCCATGTTGTCTGCTACTTCTCTGAGTATTTCTTTGTGGGCTTGCACACAGGAAATCATTTCGGCAGAGCAATAAATTCCTATATATTGCAAGCGTCTAGCAGGTCGTCCCCAAAAACAGGTGATGACTTTCACATAACACCCGTCTAGTAATTCCCCAACTTTTGGGTAGTAGTCATTGAGGACTCTTGTGAATTCTTTGGCTAAGATATCTTCAGCAATCATTGGAACTGATATTTCTGTAGCGTCCATCACGCTATTTAATATAACATAATTTTACCAATTAAACATGACAAAATAGCCTATTAGGCTTAAATAAAATATTAAATATTACAAGAAAAAGAGGCATACATTGTTTAGTATCACCTCAGATTTGCGTAAAGCATCTTTATATTTAAATATCAAACCGCAACGCCAGAGTTATTAGTCATTAGTTATTAGTCTAAGAGAAATCACGCCCAGCTAAGGGCTTTCTCAGGGCATCGTCAGGGATGTGGCTTTAATTAGCCTGATATCATCAAAGTATTGGTTTCAATATCCCTAGGGCGAATTAATAGAGAATCTAACTCATCAGTCCAAATCAATTTTGATTTTAGTGCGTTGAAACGCACTTTAGCTATGAGCAATCAATTTATTGCCGGGCGGGAAAGCAACACCAAACAAAGATTTTATCGGCACGGATATTTGCAAAGGTAAGATGCACCCAAATACTCTAATCTCGAAAATTATGAATTCAAATAAAATGCATTTAAATAGCATATCTTAATATTGAATTCTAAATTTTGTCTTTTTAATTATTATCGAGCATTGCGTTCACAAACTAAGACTTCTGCTATAATATCCGGCACATTTCCAAAGTCCGTAAATCCTTCATAACCACGGATTGGTGATAGAAATGTGTAGTTTGGATCACACACTCCATTGTCATATACTTGAAGAAACCATCGATCGGGAAATCCTTCTACACCTAATTCTACAGTGTACCAACTCTCGCCAATCAGACGAGAGTTGAAGATTGTAAACCACTCCCGATTCTCTTCTGAAATATTCCAATCTGCCATCAGCAGTTCTAAAGCTATTTGTCCTGCATCCGTTGAAGTCAACAGCATTTTTACTCCTTATTTGCGGCTTCGGTGTTTGCAACTTCAGGATTGGAAACTTCTGGGTATAAACCCAGTTCTTTAGCTAGCTCACGCGCTACAAAAAATAAAAACTTAGCACCATCTTGATTGCCTTCATGGGCAAACATAGTCGCTACTTGTAGCATTGTTTCTACAAATCCAGAATCAATCAATTCTGGCTTACTTTCCAAAACTTCTGGTTCTTGACCATTAGGACATTTGAGTAGCTCATCAATCAGATTGAAATACAGTTTTTGGCGTTCTTCTGACATAGTAAGCTTCCTGATTTTAGTGAGTTAAGTGTGAATTGGTTACTGTTCGATACTTTGCTGCCACAGCCTTTCCAACATTTCAACTTGTTCTTTTAAAACAGCAGCACGATGAACAAGATATCTGTCGTAAAAAAGAATCCCTAACCCAACACAAATAGGGGTTAGCAAGAAGAACCATTGTAGGATCGTGGCAAATTTATATTGTTCAGCAACAGTCAGCATTTGATGAATCACATTACGGTCAGAGGATTTGATGCTAGTCTGAGGGGAATGTGTACCCTCTGTCCGGGGAGCCAAGGTAGGAGCATTCCTACTAGTCTTGTTAACTTCGCAGGCTAAATTCTGGGATTTTACTAACTCCAAATGTCGTTCCCAAACTATGCCAAATACTACTACTCCTGGGGAAAGCACTACTAAGGTAACTACGCAAACTGTGAGAAGATTTAAAAGTTTGGCTTTCATCTCGGCTCTCCCTTGCTAGGTAGTATGCACTCAGCAAGAAAATATCTTTTGCTGTTTATTTTAAGTAGCTATATATTTCTACTTTTCAAACAGGTTCGATATTAAAATATGTGTAAACGGTAGTTTTACAATCGTTAGTTGTCAGTCATTTTTATAATTACTACTGACTACTGACCACTGAAAAGTTACTAAGCTTTTCACAAAACGTAGGATTAATCAGTCAGAAATAACGCACTCAGATTCAGAGAATGTGATTTCATCCTCTTATCAAAAGAGAGATTAAGAAGTCCCCCCTAGTTCACTAAGCTTTCGCTCAGGAATGTTGGGGGGTAGAGGGGAATCTCTGCGTAAATCCTATACGATTTATATCAGCCGCTCTCCACAAAACAGTTTACCCTAGCCCCGTTAAGATTATTAAATTCATTAGAATAGTACTCAAAGCCTGTAATTCCTGCCCAATAAGTCTTACAAAAATTAATTGGGGTATGGGTGCTAGTGTTTTTAGGACGGGGTTCTAGTGTTTACGAGGTGGGGTTCTGGTATTTCTGCACTCAACCTCAAAGCAGTGTAGGCAATGATTAAGGACTGTTTCTGATGCAAATTTGAGTAAACAAAAACTGCACTCAAAAGAAAATATCAATGTCTTTTGATAAAGATAGACTAATAAATTAGGAAAAACAATTAAATGTTGTGAAAGTAAATTAGATTTCTATAACATATAGAGGAGATTGAAAATAATGGTAAAAATTATGCATATATACAGAATTTATGCCCAATAAGCAATAGTCAGCAATTCCAAATGGTAAAATATAAGTATGGCAAGCTAGCCCTCTGCTAAAGTGAGAATCAATGGGAACATCTGATAAAGGTTCTTCCTAAACTTTCATATTTTGTGATTTAGTTAGAATACATAGTATATGCAGTCATTGACACTACACTACAAATTAAATACACAAAAGCTTATTGTTACAAGTAAATACTCTGTACTAAGATTTAGGATTTTAGGAGTTAAATAATGCGGATTGCTCAAGACATAACAGAACTGATTGGACGAACTCCTTTAGTTCAACTGAACAAGATTCCTCAAGCTGAAGGAGTAGTAGCAAGGATAGTTGTCAAATTAGAAGGGATGAACCCAGCAGCTTCGGTGAAAGACCGCATTGGCTTAAGTATGGTACTCTCAGCAGAAGCTGCTGGCTCAATTTCTCCTGGAAAGACGATTTTAGTTGAGCCTACCTCTGGTAATACAGGAATTGCTCTAGCGATGGTAGCAGCAGCGCGTGGCTACCGTTTGATTTTGACAATGCCAGAGACAATGAGCCAAGAACGACGGGCTATGCTTAGAGCTTATGGTGCAGCTTTGGAATTGACACCAGGCGTTGAGGGAATGCGGGGAGCTATTCGCAAAGCTGAAGAAATTGTGGCTAATACTCCTGATGCTTTTATGTTGCAACAGTTCCGCAACCCTGCTAATCCCAAAGTTCACCAAGAAACCACCGCCGAAGAAATTTGGGCAGATACAGACGGGGAAGTGGATATTGTCATTGCTGGGGTAGGTACTGGTGGGACGATTACTGGGGTTGCGGAAGTACTCAAACAGCGCAAACGGACTTTTCAAGCGATCGCAGTTGAACCCAGCAACAGCCCAGTTCTCTCCGGCGGTGAAGCCGGGCCACACAAAATTCAAGGTATTGGGGCCGGATTTATCCCTGATGTTCTCCGCCTAGAATTGGTTGATGAAGTAATTAGAGTCAGCGATGAACAAGCGATCGCTTATGGGCGACGTTTGGCAAAAGAAGAAGGTTTATTGTCTGGGATATCTTCTGGTGCAGCTTTGTGTGCTGCAATTCAAGTAGGTAAACGTCCAGAAAACGCCGGGCGTTTAATCGTGATGATTCAGCCTTCCTTTGGCGAACGTTACCTCAGCACACCCATGTTTCAAGACTTGTCCTTAGAAACTGCTGGCGTTCGTTAAAGACAGTTCTAGGGGCATACAGTTGTATGTCCCTACTTCATGCAAGTGAAAATTGCTGTAACTACTAAAGAATGTTATTTCAGCTTCTACACATCAGCAGCAACGTTTTAGCTAACTTCCTGGCAAACTGGAATGCGGATTTGAAACTCCGCTCCTTCGCCTGGTTGTGAGGTGCAAGAGAGTGAACCACCATGTTTTTCGGTAACGATTTGGTAACTGATCGACAAGCCCATACCTGTGCCTTTGCCCACAGGTTTTGTAGTGAAGAAAGGATCGAACAGACGTTGCCGAATGGATTCTGGTATACTTAGACCGTTGTCTGCAATCCGAATTTCAACTTGATGAGCATCAATTTGTTCAGTGTAAATAGTAATAGTTGGAGTTGTTATTTGTCCTTGATTGTCCGCTAATGACTCTTCTAAAGCATCGATCGCATTACTCAACACATTCATAAACACTTGATTTAGCTGCCCTGCATAGCATTCCACTTGGGGCAAATTGCCGTAATGTTTAATCAACTCGATACCGACACGATCTGACTTTGCTTTGAGGCGATGTTGCAGAATCATTAGAGTACTATCAATTCCCTCATGAATATTAACGGCTTTAATCTCGGCTTCGTCCATGCGTGAGAAGGTTCGCAGGGAAGCGACAATTTGCCGAATTCGGTCTGCCCCAACTCGCATAGAAGACAGTAGCTTGGGCAGGTCTTCCAGTAGGAAATTTAGATCGATCGCCTCCGCTTCTTCCTGAATCTCTGGGTGGGGAGATGGGTAATGTTTCTGATAAAGTTCCAGCAGTCCCAGCACATCTTGGGTGTAGGCATTGGCATGAGTTAGGTTGCCAAAGATAAAATTGACTGGATTGTTGATTTCGTGGGCAACGCCAGCCACTAGTTGCCCTAAGCTTGACATTTTCTCAGTCTGCACCAGATGAGCCTGAGTTTGTTGTAATTTATGGAAAGATTTTTCGAGTTGTTCCGCTTTTTCTCGCTCTCGCGTTTCGGATGCTTGCAAAGCTTCATTATTAGCTTCGAGTTCTTGTGATTTAGCTTCTAGTCGTTCCGAGTAAGCTTGTAGGTTGGTGTAGAGACGAGCGTTATCGATCGCAATCGAAATTTGTGCTATCAACAGACTCAGCACATTTACCCGTTCTGGGGTAAACGCACCAGAAATGAGATTATTTTCTAGATAAAGAATACCAGTAAACTTGCCAGAGTGAATCAATGGTAAACACAAAATGGACTTAGATTGGTAAGTGGTGATATAAGCATCAGCTGCAAAACGAGAGTCTTTAACAGCATCGCCTAAAACCAAATTGTTTCTGGTTCTTTCGACATAATTTAATAAGCCAACCGGGAGTAAAGGTGAATTAGTTTTATCTTCTGCGTTAACAACAACACTAACCTCCTTACCTACAACTATTCCCGTCGCTTCTAGCATCCATTTTTTCTTGTGTTTAGCAATAAAGTAACCTTGTTGAGCACCAGCATTTTCGATGACATTTTTCATCAATTTTTCGAGCAAGCGACTCAGCACCATTTCTTCTGACAAGACTTGTGAAGCTTTCATCACCGTAATTAAGTCAAGAATTTGACTGCCTCCGGTAGTCGTAGAGTGGGTTTGAATAGTTTGCAGATAATTCGTTTGTAGGTTTTCTGGATTTGATTGCACAATCAATTGAGGATAGCGTGCTTCTAAATCTTTGACTTTAGCGATCGCTCCCCAATTGCCATAGGCGTAGTAAGCATTTGTCATGTATGTTTGGGCGATCGCTTCTTTACCCCATGACAAATAGAATTTGGCAGCGAGTTCGTGGGCGAGGGCTTCTTCGTTGATGTATTCGTTTTGTTTGGCAAGTGCGATCGCGCGATCGTACATCTCGATCGCTTCGATTTTTTCATCTAAAACCCGATGCCTTTCTGCTTCTACCAAATAGAATTTATGTAAATGATTCATTGGGGCATGATGCGCCCATTTTTGCATTTTTTCTTGATTACTTTGTACTTTTTCAAGGATGGCGTTTTGCTCTGACTCTTGGCTATTGGGATACACCGCTAGCTGTACTAAAGAATCGTAAAAATGGAAGAGAGGAACAAGAGGCAATCCTAGCACTGCGTCTAAATACTTCTCTGCTAAACGAGTATTTTCAATCGCTTCAGAATAATTTTCAAACCAGTAATTAAGTAAAAGTTTGTTCCAATATATGTAGGCAATTGCCAATCTGTCGTTCGCTTGCTGGTGCAATGGCAACCTAATCTGCTCATCGCAGGCTTTACCCTTTAGACAGCAAGTGTTTTCACTCTTTTCGAGCAGATTTAAGACAGCCTGCCAATAGATTTCGTGATAATTAAGGGCTGTTTCTTGCTTGGTTTTATAAAGGGCATCTTTGTTGATTGCCATCTCTCTTTCAAGGACAGTCAACTCTTTGCCGCTAAAGTAAGCAAAATAGGAGGACAGCATTAGACCAAAAGCAGCATATTGTAAATCTCCTGTCTCCAGCCCAGTAGAGTAAGCCGATACCAAAGGTTCTAAGGTTTGTCTGAGATGCTCTTTCCAAGGTCGGATAAATATATTTACCATCACAACTGTCTTGGCTTTGATTTCTTGAGCATTGAACCTTGACAGCAAATTTAAAGCCAATTGACCGAACTGATAACCCGAATCAATATCTCCTACAACTCCGCAAAGTAGAAGACCATAATTTGCATAAGCAAACGCAGACACCGAAGCATTACCATATTGGACAGATAAATTTACTTGTTTGCACACCGTTAAGGGTACCAGTTGTGGAGCAGCAATGTATGCAGCCGCAAAGATGCTTGATAAAAGTCTCATGGCTGCTAATTTATAGCGATCGCT
>NZ_DASQZC010000385.1:0-7436 GCF_035638895.1 Nostoc sp.
ATCTGTACCAACGCAAAATTTACAGATGGGGGAACTCAAGCAGACTCTAACTGCTCAGTTGGTACAGTCGGATGTGGAACGTTCAGCATTAGCCAATCGAATTAAGGTTTTGCAGGATGCATACACAATGTCCCAAAAAAGATTAGGTGTCTTACCCCAATTGCAACAACAACAGCAACAGCTAGAGCGACAGTTGCAAGTAGCACGAGGAACTTATGAAGAACTACTGAAGCGATCGCAACAAGTGGATGTCGTTGCCAATCAAAATGTCGGTAATGCACAGGTAGTATCTATGGCTTTACTTCCTGATAAAGCAGCTAACAAAATTACACTCTATCTGGCAGTGGGTGGATTTTTAGGAATTTTGGTGGGTGTGGGGATAGCTTTAATGTTGGAATCTATGGATCGATCTCTGAAAACTATTGATCAAGCTCAACAGCTATTTGATTATCCCTTGCTCGGTACAATTCCTGACTTGGGTCAAAAATTTAAAGGTGGTGAGGTAGAGTCTTTATTAAAACTGCCAATGAAAGACAATTCTTACTCGGCAGTAAATTCAGCCTTTGAGATGCTTCAGACAAACTTGGATTTTACCGTTTTTGATAAACCGCTAAAAGTAATTGCTGTGGTTAGTTCAACTCCAAGTGAAGGGAGGTCATTTGTGGCGTCTAACCTGGCAATGGCTAAAGCACATATGGGACGCAAAGTGCTGTTGGTAGATGCGGATATGCGTCACTCTTGCCAACAAAAAATCTGGAAATTATCTAATTTGGTAGGACTGAGTAATATTTTAGTCGGTGAAGCAGAGTTTCCCCGCACTACCCAAGAAGTAATGATTAACTTAGATGTGCTAACTGTTGGGACAATTCCACCTAATCCGGCAGCACTACTGGACTCGCAGCAGATGTCTTTATTGATCCAAGAGGCAATTCAAAATTATGACTGTGTAATTATTGATACCCCAGCATTAAGTTTGTTTGGTGATGCCTTGATATTAAGCAAGATAGCAGATGGGATATTGCTAGTTGTACGTCCAGGAGTGCTTGATTTAGCCGTTGCCAAAACTGCAAAGACAATGTTAAAACAAGCGCGATCGCGCGTTTTAGGAATGGTGGTGAATGGAGTAACTGCTGATAGCGGTTTTATTTACTACAACCAGAAGGGTTATTACGACAAAAATAGCAGCGATGCCTACGACGGCAAGCTACGCAATGGCAAGGGCGAAGTGAAGTTGCCTAATATACACATTTCCTAATCGTCTGATAACGGCTTGTTTCAATTGTCTTAATATTTTCATATAAAGTAATTGTATTAAACGAGAATATTTTTAGTGAAAAACAGCTTACTTAAAAATGGTTTTTATAACTCAGTAGCAGGATTAATAAGAATTGGACTAGGTATACTAATTATCCCCGTATTAATTCGCATACTTGGAATTGAAGAGTATGGGTTATGGACTCTAGCTTCTGCGGTAGTGGTAATGGTTACTTTAGCAGAAGCAGGTCTTTCCACAGCCACAACTGTATTTGTCTCCCAGGACTTAGGAAAGAAAGATGTTGATGGTCTGTCGCAAACCTTGACCGTAACTTTTGGGGCAATGCTGATATTAGCAACTTTAGCAGCAGTTGGTCTGTGGATGGGTGCTGAAGGAATTATTAGCTTATTTCCTAAATTAGGGCAAGAACAACAGCTAAAAGTTATACAGGCTATTCAAATTGGTGGGTTAGTAGTAGCAGCGCGATTGCTGCAACAAGCTTTGGTTGGTGTGGAACAAGCTCATCAGCGTTATGACTTGATGAACGTGCTGAATACAATGCAATGGGTACTACTGAGTGTGGGAATGTTGGCTGTAGTTTGGCTGGGGGGTCGCACGCTTGAGTTAATGCAGTGGCAAGCTTTAACCAGTGTAGTGAGTTTGTTAAGTCATATCTGGGTAGTGCGATCGCTACTTAAAGGTGTCAACCTTCGTTTGAATTGGAATCAACAAAAAGCAGTGGCGGTAGGAGGTTACAGCTTAATGATGTGGTTAAATACATTAGGAAGTACGCTTTTTAGTCGAGGCGATCGGTTGATTGTCGGCAGCTTGCTAGGTACTCAGGTGGTTGGGGTGTATGCAGCAATTACTGATGTCACTGCACAAATCAACTCATTTGCCGCATTACCTGTACAGCCTTTACTCCCAAGTTTAAGCAATCTAATTGCAGATCAAGACATTAATCGGCATCAACTAAAACAGCAAGTTAAACAGGCTACCCAAATTAATGGGTTAGTTGCTTTAGGAATGGGAGCTAATTTAATTACCCTTTCTCCATTAATTGTCAGGATATTCTTTTCCCAACAAACTACAAGCGAATACATAACTTTATTTTGCATTGCCACAGCCATTTATGCATTTTATTCATGTCATGCAGTTGGTTACTTCTCTTTGTTAGCAACAAAGGCAGTTAAGACTTGTGCTTTGATTCTGCTATTGGGTAGCTTATCTTCACTGTTATTAATAGCTCTTGGTGCATATAATTTTGGCTTAATCGGAGCAATCTTAGGAAATTCTGGATTTTTAACAACGTCCCTAGTCACTGTATTTGGCATGAAGCGTTTGTCGATTCCGGCTTATTTTTGGTTCAAATGGTTATTATTTCCGCTTTCATGGTTTTCTCTAGTAATGTTAATTCATTTTATACTTCCCAATAGTTACATAGCTCAATCTTTCATGTTTTTAATACAAAACATGATTCTCTTATTGTGGTTAGCAAAAACTCATAAAGATACAGTCTCTCTGCTGCTAAGTCGTTATGCGACTAGCAAAAAATGACATTTGATAACTAAATTTTTTATTTAATTGGGGCAATCATCAAGCAATGGATATTATAATTTGCACTTACAACAATGCTAAGTTACTAGATCGCGTTCTCACAAACATTTCTTTACAAAAACTAACTGATGATCATAAATGGACTGTTTTAGTAGTAGATAATAACTGTACAGACGAAACTGCTGATATTGTTGAGAAGCACATTAATTCTCAATTAATTCCTAACTTGCGTCGGATAGTAGAGACAAAACAAGGACTAACTTCTGCACGTATATGTGGAATTAGAAATACAACGAGTGAATGGATTAGTTTTGTTGATGATGATTGCCTTTTATCAGAAGATTGGGTAGATAAATCAATACAATTTGCTGCATCTCATCCAAACTGTGGTGCATTTGGTGGTAAAATTATATTGGATTGGGAAACAACTCCTTCCCCTATACTTATCAAAAAGTCAATGAACTTTGCTGCTTGCGATCGCGGAGAAACTTCAAAGCAATTAAATCGGCGTAATTATCATATTCCGGGTGCAGGTTTAGTTATTTGTAGAACTGCCATTGAGAAAAGTGGCTGGTTACATAAACAATTACTCAACGATAGAGAAGGAAAAAAACTCAGTGCAGGAGGAGATTCTGAGATAGTTTTACGAATTCTGAACGCAGGTTATGAACTTTGGTATACACCTGATTGTGTATTGCACCATTTTATCCCTACAAAGCGCATATCAGAAACTTATCTTTTTAACTTAATGTATGGTTTTGGTGCCGCAGCTCCTTACATTGCTGTGATGCGTTGGAACCGTTCTTACTATATTTGGTTACTTGTATCTATTCTCAGAATTTTTAAAGGAAT
The DNA here is from genome assembly GCF_035638895.1 of Nostoc sp. GTDB lineage: Bacteria > Cyanobacteriota > Cyanobacteriia > Cyanobacteriales > Nostocaceae > Nostoc. The sequence continues at coordinate 3,665 of NZ_DASQZC010000385.1, forward strand.
GTTACAAATAATTATTTGCTATGTTAAAGCTTTAATTAATCCAAACAATAAAGCAGAAACATCGATCATGTGGAATTGGACTAAAGGTCAAATTCATAGTTTATTTACTATTGTCAGGATGAGTAGAGAAGAACATATAATCTGGTTAAGCTTATTTCAAAAAGCTTAGATTGCCTAAGAACTAAAGGTTACGAAGTTTAGAATATTCCTGGCTTTTTGCTTAGACCTGATGATGGAGCACTTGGACAAGTTGATATTGCCTTTGCTAAGTCACATGGGCTTTTACGTCAATCCACTAAATGGTCGCAAATTGACTAACGATTTAGAGAACACTAGAAAGAAAAGTTATGTCAGATTTATCAAGAGTTGTATCAATTACAAAAGAATCATTATTTTCTGACTTAAAGTTAACGGTTATACAAAAGGTAAGGTATTTTAGTCATTGGAATATTTATAGTCAAATCCTTGATTCTGAGCAGTGCAATGCATGTATTTCTGAACTTATTCAAGGGAAAAACCCTGCAATGGTTACTCGCTTTGGAGCAACTGAGCTACGTTGTCTTGAACAGTATCTTAGAGGTTCATATGAAGAGAAAATAATGGCTGATATGCATCGTTGCTCTGGTTTTTTCCCAATTACAAAAGAATCATTAGATCGTTATTGCGAACTCTTTTTAGAGTCTATTAAATTAATTGATGTTTTGGGAGTCTGGTATCTGAGAAGCGAGGCTGAAAGTATTCAGAAGTATTCTGAACAACTTCCTAAAATGGTGAATTTAATAGACATGGAACCCTATTTTCATCAAAATCCGTGGAGTAGGTATTTAGAAGGGAAGAAGGTTTTAGTTATTCATCCTTTCGCAGAAACGATTCTAGAAAATTATTACAACAATCGAGAGTTTCTTTTTAAAATTGCGAATGTACTGCCAGCTTTTGATCTAGATGTGGTTAAAGCAGTTCAATCAATCACTGGTAATACAGATGGTTTTAGTAGTTGGTTTGAAGCATACGATTGGCTATGTGAACAGATAAGCAGGAAAGAATTTGATGTTGCAATTCTAGGATGTGGCTCCTATGGACTTCCTCTAGCAGGGTTTATTAAGTCATTATCGAAAAAAGCAATTCATTTGGGTGGGGCAACACAAATTATGTTTGGGATTAAAGGGAAAAGATGGGACAGTCGCCCAATCTATCAAGCGCTTTATAACCCATTTTGGGTAAGACCAAACGTTAAAGAAACTCCTCCAAACCATACAGTTATGGAGGGTGGTGCTTACTGGTAAATTGAAATTTATGCCTACTAGCTAACAACAACTGAGATGGATCTCATCATTTGTACTTACAACAATGCTAAGTTGCTAGATCGAACTCTTGAACAGTTTGCACTGGCTCATCCAAGGTGTGATGCATTATTTTAATGGCAAATAAAAAAAACTATACTGAGTGGTTCTCAGAATTTAAGACACAATGAATATTAGAATTGCGCAAAAAGTAGAAGTTAATCTGCCTATTCTGATACTAGTCTTAGGCTTGCTAGTATGGGTTTATGTACCGATAGTTGGCATTTTTCCACTTTTACTTTTTGTGCACTTAAACAAGAGTTATGGAAACAAAAAAATTGAACACCTCATTAAGAATATTATACTTCTTATTGTTTTATTTACCGTAACAGTTTTTTGCTGCTCTAGAGAAATATACTTAGACACCGCTGTTTATTTAAATGAATACAAACGTTGTGCAGGTGATTATTTCGTTGAATGTATAGAGCAAACTTCTGAAACGTTTGAGCCTGCTTTTTATTTTCTATCTTCCCTGTTTTTTATAATTTCAAGGGGTTCTGAAAGAGGCTTTCTATTTCTTTGGTCATTTACGATTAACTTTCTTACGATTTTTATAATCTGTAGAGGCTTTTCAAAAAAGTATCATGCACTGTTAGTAATGCTTACATTGTGCAATCCTGCATTTTATATGCAGACTTTTTTGATGCGTCAATTTATGGCAGTCTCAATGTTTCTGTGCGCAATTGTTACGAGACGCAAAAAGCTCTTATCCTGCTTTTACTTTATAGCAAGTGCTTTAAATCACTATACAAGCTTAATTTACTTGCCTTTCTTTCTTGCAGCTTTAATTTCTGGAAAAAATGAGAATCAAGCTAAGAAAGTAAGCAATAACTACTGGAGAAATTATTTACTGCTTATGGTGCTTCTAATTTGTCTTGGATTCACATCTTCAGCTAATAAGACCTTGTTTGGAACTATTTTGGCAGCGCTAGAGAGTACCAGTATTTTCTCCACAGCGGCTCAAAAGGGCGGGTTTTTCCTTAAACAGGATAATCCAGGTGGACTGAATGGACATTCTGTTCTCATTCCAATAATATCTACTGTTTATATTTACATTGCAATCCAACTTTATAAGCAACGAAATTTAAAATCCTTAAGGTTAAATGAAAGCGAGAACTTTGATAAAATTGTTACGTCCTTGTATTCTGCTCAAGTTTTCTTCTTTGTAGTAGCGAGAGGTATAGATGATCAGTTTGCACTTAGGCTTAGCCTTCTTTTGATAACCTACGTTGGATTATTTCTCTATTTACCCCTAGAGAAGCACTTGCTTTTGGGAAAATTGCCAAGCCTCTCTCTTTTAATTATGATTTGTTCTTTTATGACTTTATTTTTTGGAAATTTTCTTTATAACATATCTATTGGAAATCTGGCTAATTTTCTTGAAGGTGAACCTTTTATTTCACTTCCAGGATATATTGATTATATTGGGAGCAATTGGTAGTTATTATAATTTAATTCAGCCCAAAACCGAATTCAATTAATACTTCTTCGATAATAAATTACTGCTTTTTTAAAAATATCTGTAGAATCCAATGAATAATAAACATCAAAAAGCTAGCCGTCCAATTGAATTTGATATAATTACTTTGACAAAGAACTCTGCTCACTGTGTATTAGATACTCTAGAAAGCGTGAGCCAGCAAGACTATCAACATATTCACCATATTATTATCGACGGTCATTCTACAGACGAAACAGTTTCTCTGATCAATCAATATAATCATCAAAAAAAAGTAACTATATTTCAGCAAAATGGTGTTGGGATTGCTAATGCTTTTAATGTAGGATTAATCAAATCATCAAGTAATTTAGTAATTTTCTTAAATTCTGGAGATACTTTAGTTAATGAAGTAGTAATTACTAAACTTTTAGATTCTTATATAAAAGAAAAGTGGCTTTGGGCATTTGGAGAAACTATCTCTCGGAGCCGAAAACAATACTTAAAAAGGTATATTAAGCAGTATAGTCATTGGGATCAAAACTTATTTTTGTCTCGCAATCCTATCTGTCACCAGTCTACTATTTTTTCTCAAGAACTTCTCAAAAAAGTCGGCTTATATGATGAGCGGCTAACTTTAGAAATGGATTATGATTTTAATATTAGAGCTTCTTTAATTGCTGAACCACACCTGCTATATTTTCCAATTTCTTACTATGACACTACAGGCGTATCTTCTATAAAAGTCTTTAAACATTATAAGATACACAGAGAGTTACGTAAAAAATACTTTCCTCTATCTCCTATTAATAGCTTGAGAATTGATGCTTTGTGCTTTTTAAAAGCATGTATGCGTTTTATGATGATTCCTATGAAAATGTTCTTGTAATTTAAATTGTTATTTATCCAAAACAAATTCAAGATGATAGCTAAATCTAATATGTTAGTTGAAACCAGAGTCAAGACTTTTCCTTCTGTAACTATAGCTATACCT
>NZ_DASQZC010000386.1:0-24314 GCF_035638895.1 Nostoc sp.
TCAAAATTTGTAACTCAAAACCTGAATCACGCTATTTTCCGGCAAATCTTTAGGGCTAATGGAAATACTATCTCCATTGCTACGCCGCACTGTCATACCTTGCATCACGGTCAGAAAATTATCGAGTGGTGAAATATCGCACTTAGCAGCATCAGCGGCCTGTGTGCGGTAATGGGTTGGAATCACCACCTTGGGATTTAAGATTTGCACAGCCTGCTTTGCTTCCTCAGCATTGTAGGCTTTTGCACTGCCTCCCACCGGAATAAATGCTACATCGGGACGCCCCATGAGGATTTTTTGCTCAATGGAAATGGGTGCAGCAGCTCCACCTAAGTGTAGGATATTAATTCCGCCTTGCTTCCAACTCCAAGCGGTGTTTGAACCAAACTGTTTACCACCTTTGCGATCGTGGTCTATGGCAATTCCTTGGAACTTAATGCCTTTAAACTCATAAACTCCTGGTTCGTAGATGAGTTTTGCATTTCCTGGTAATACGTCTACAGCACCTTCATCCAGCAGTTGGCTGCTAATCAGTACTAAATCTGCTGCAACTTTCGGTTGACGATACCCAGCAGTACAACCGGCCGTCCGAAATGGATTGACAAGAATTTTTGCACCGCCACCAGTAAAAAGAAAGCAAGTATGACCCAACCACTGAACTGATAAACCGCTAGATTGTGCGTCAGCTTGAGATTCAGAACCCAAGTTAGTAACCAAAGCTGTGACCAACCCCGCCCCAGCATAGCCCATCAACTGTCGTCGTTTCATTAATTATGCTCTCGACTGTAACTGTTCCAGAAAATTTCGCAATAACTGTTTTCCTGAAGATGTCAGGACACTCTCTGGGTGAAACTGGACGCCCTGAATATGAGGATATTTCCGGTGTCGCACTCCCATAATGGTGTTATCTTCAACCCAAGCGGTGATTTCTAACACATCTGGGCAAGTCTCACGTTCTATCACCAAACTATGATACCTGGTGGCGGTTAAAGGATTTTCTAATCCCCGAAAAACCCCCACCCCAGTGTGAGACACCTGAGAGGTTTTGCCATGCATCAACTCTGGAGCAGGAATTATTTTACCACCGAACACTTGACCGATGCTTTGATGTCCTAAACAAACACCCAAAATTGGCAACTCTTGCCCTAGCTGTTCAATCAATTCTAAAGAAATACCGGCATCTTCCGGGCGACCAGGCCCAGGAGAAATAACCACGGCTTTGGGCTTTAATGCCTTAATATCATCTATGGATATCTTATCGTTACGAAAAACTTTAATATCATCTGCCACTGGGAATTCTGCTGCCAATTCTCCCAGATACTGCACTAAATTATATGTAAAACTGTCGTAATTATCGATAACTATAATCAAAGCTCATAACTCCTGGTTTTTACCACTCATCAGTTACAAAAAGCATAGACAAATATCTCATGCTATTTGTTCGCTAGGTGTAAAAATAACGCTGACGTGGACGGCTAAAAATTACCAAGTAACCCTTTATCTAGGATGCTTGGCACGTAGGCTTAGGCCATCGTAGACATCCCCTGACTTTTGAATTGCTTATAATGTGTTCTCTAGGTGATCAGACAGAGTGTGATCCTCTTATCAGCTCACTTGGCGATGCCTGGGTTGGGCTACGCCGGAGCAAATCACGTATACAAAGCCGATATAATTAACTTTACCAGAGGAGGGAGCAGGAGCGTACCAGCTACCAGCACCGCTACCAAAGCAGAAACAAGTACTGCACCAGCCGCACAATCTTTAGCAATTTTTGCCAAATCATGGTATGTCTGCTTAACGGTTAAGTCTACAAGAGACTCGATCGCTGTATTTAGTAACTCTAATGCCAAAACTAAACCACTAGTTATACCAATTACCGCTATTTCTACCGCTTGCAGATGTAGAAAAACGCTTAAACCGATCGCTAAAGCACAAACACTTACGTGGATGCGGAAATTGCGTTGAGTTTGAAAACTATAGCTGATTCCAGCCCAGGCATATTTAAAACTAACGAATAAATTAGAGGCTACTTTCCAGGAGAATTCCCGTTCGTTAGACACCAGTGTTTGTAACGAGGTAGGCGTTGGTGATGAAGAAATTTTTTGGGACATAGACTTAAAAACACAAAAACAGAGTTGCTACGTGGGAATATTCGCCGATTTTAATGGCGGAATTAACTTTGAGGCAATCTTTAAGCAATTTTCCACAGAAGTATTATAAAAGTATTACCCAAAATTAACACTATAGAAATACACGAACTACTACTATTCCATGTCAATAGGAATACCTATTGCATTCAGCAATCTCACTTGCTGTTCTAACATTCGCCCCAAACTTTCTTCATCAGGATGATCCCAGCCCAAGAGATGTAACAAACCGTGACTAGCTAACCAGGCTAGTTCAGTAGGTAAGCTATGCTCCTGCTGTTGAGCTTGACGTTGTGCTGTATCTACAGACACTATAATATCACCTAAGTATAATGGTACAGAAGCAAGCATCTCTTTGCTTTGAGGAAAATCCACCTCCAAAGCAGCAAAGGCTAAAACGTCTGTGGGCTTATTTTGTTGACGATATTGGGCATTCAGTTCTTGAATTTGCGAATCATCTGTCAAACGCAGCCCGATTTCGTAGCTTGGCGCTGGTGGAATATGAGGGTGAAGGATTTCTAACCAGTGATTAAACCAATTTTCCCAAGTTTCAGGAGTAATTCGGGGATCAGTATGATCAATTTTTACAGATGTTGTCGGGGACAACTCGTAAAAATCATCCTCTACGTATAGTTCAACGCTCAGGGGCACATAGTCTCCTAATCTGAGGTTTACGGTTTTTTGCTAGTGAGTTAGGTAAGCAAGACCAACAAGGAGAGATAAAAGCCCTACGGCAGTCAACGCAAAATGCTTTAGGGAAGTTCCACCCTTCCGCACCATGTTTCGCATGGCGAGTTTTACGTAGCTAGGTTGAGGTTCTGTTGAAGGAGTGTTGCTCATAATTATTTGTCCACAGACTCTTTTATAACTGTAACAGTTGGTCTGGGATAGAATGGCGATCGCCTGTATATTGCTAAGGAATTTATCTGAAAACACCCCAATAAGAAGGAATGCTATGCAATAGCGCCAATCTTAGAAAAATAAATAACAAGTGCTAAGTAATATTAAAATTAATTACTTAGCACTTGTTATAAATACCAAATTATGCAGAAGTATTTTCTACTAGTTTATTTTCTTGGCGCAGATAACCTTGAATGAATGGATCAAGTTCGCCATTCATTACATCGCCAATTGCCGTTGTTTCTGTATTTGTACGCAAATCTTTCACCATCTGGTAAGGGTGAAACACATAGTTACGGATTTGGTTTCCCCACGAAGCTTCCACCATATCGCCACGAATTTCGGCAATTTCTTGGGCGCGTTGCTCCTTGGCGATGACCAACAGCTTGGCTTTGAGGCGATTTAGGGCTTTTTCTTTATTTTGCAGTTGCGATCGCTCTTCTGTACAGCGCACGGCAAGACCAGTAGGAAGGTGAACAATCCGCACAGCAGTTTCTACTTTGTTGACGTTTTGCCCACCTTTACCACCAGAGCGAGTTGTGGTGATTTCCAAATCCTTATCTGGAATATCCAATTGCACAGAGTTATCAATCTGCGGCATCACTTCCACCCCTGCAAAACTGGTTTGTCGCTTACCGTTGGCATTAAAAGGTGAAATCCGCACTAAGCGATGTGTACCCATCTCCGATCGCAAGTAACCATAAGCATAGCGACCAGTAATTTCTAGGGTTGCCGATTTAATTCCGGCTTCATCACCCTCCGACTCTTCAGCTAAAGTTACCTTATAGCCGTGAGCTTCGCCCCAACGGGTGTACATCCGCATCAGCATAAATGCCCAGTCTTGAGCATCTGTGCCACCAGCACCAGCACTAATCGTCAGTACAGCACCTTCCGCATCATAGGGGCCAGAAAGTAACTGTTGTAACTCCCACTGATCGAGGTCACGATTCAGCTTGGTGATAGTAGATTCTGCTTCTTGGAGTAGTGCCTCATCAGTTTCTAACTCCAACAATTCAACAACTGCCTTAGTATCTTCTAGATTGGCGTGCCAGCGATCGTATTGCTGGAGGTGGGCTTTTAGGTCGTTGAGTTCTTGTAGGGTTTGTTGGGCCTGGGTTTGGTCATTCCAGAATTCTGGCTGTGCTGATATTTTTTCGAGGTCTTGAATTTTAGCTGTCAGTGCAGGTACGTCAAAGATAGTCCTGGGTTTTACCCAGGCGGCCAGACAACGTTTCGATTTCGCGTTTGAGTTCTAAAACTTCCATAGTGCTTGCTGAATGATAGATAGAGCGCTTTGGATTGGAAAATTGCTCTTTATTATACTTATGTTTCTTGATTTTAGCTGTAGTTGGGCAAGTTTTTTTTGCACTGCTTGTATAAGTTACAAAATTTACTTGAAATTATCAAGCGCTTCTTTACCCACTGAGGTAGTGGGATTTAGCTGTTGCAGATAGGCTTTGATAAACAAATCAATTTTACCGTCTAATACCTCTGTCGCAGCAGGTGTTTCTACAATGAAAAAACCGTGGTTGCTAAAAATTCAACCACGGTTTTTACTTTATAAAACTTTACTTGTATTAGTGCCTACAGACAATTAATCGCGGCCATTGATGGCAATTAGCAACCGCAAGATAAAGACAAACAAGTTGATGTAAGTAAGGTACATCGACAAAGCAGCAGGCAGATATTGGTCATCGCTGTAAGTGCGGGGCAAGATGTAGAAATCGACAACAGAAACCCCAACAAACAAGAATACTCCTAAACCGGAGATGGCAATTTCTAACCAATTTGGCGTGTAAACACCAAACATGGCAAAGCCGAATTGGGCTAGGCACACAACCACCAAGGCGATAACACCGAGATTAATGGTTTTCGTCAAAGCCATCCCATCTTGTTCAGAAAGATTTGAACCAATTTGACGGGCAGCAATAAAAGTAACGCCACAACCAAGGGCAGCTAAACCAATGCCTTGAATGCCAACACCTTGGGATCTCAAAGCGACAAATACCAAGCCACTGAGGGTATATCCAGACAAGAGGCTGTAGGTTGCCAACAGGGGTAGCGCAAGACCCTTGTTACCTTTTTGGGCAACATTTTGGGCAACGAAGAACAAAACTAACTCCAAAATCACCGCACCAATGAAGGTGGGAAAGAATATTCCAGGGTTAGTACGGATAACTCCCAAACCACCGTAGGTTCCTAATGCGGTTAGCACCAATCCACCACCGACGTAGGGGAGGGCGTTGGCGATTACGTTTGGGCCAACGAGGGCGTGAGATTTAGCCTCACGGATAGCTTCACGAAAATTACTGGTATTGCTCATATTGAAAAACTGTTTTTTAGGAAAACGTTGTGCTTATTCCTATTGTTACCAATCTTTGCGGTTAACAGCCAACGATTTAATATTGTTGCAAAATCTGAAAGGTAGTTTCGTTGTTAAAAATTGGAATCATCACTCTCTGAGGATTCCACTGGATCTTTAGTACTGATAGCATACTCTTTAGCCTTGATTGCAAAGGGAAAAGGCAAAGGCAGGGATATGTTGTGACCTCGCTCTAGAGCCATTAAAGTTTAGATTTTCGATTTTTATTAATGACGGTGTGGATTAAGAGATAAAATTTTCCAGTCTCTTTTGCCATGAATTCAGTGCCGATCCACGTTGCGCTCAGTATGACACGATCGCTATTAAACCAGTGATGCATTTTTCAGCATAAATAGCTAGTTTTTGTTGCAAAAGCTAAAGATTATCTGCCATTCAAGAGTTGTGGAAAAAATAAAAATAACCTGCAACAGAGAGGTTAGAAAGATCATGCGTACAAATACTGAATTGTGGAGTTAGACCCCCCATAAGTTCAGTGAAACGACGATAGCTTATTCTTCCCTGACTAAGCAAAATAATAACAGCTTAGAAGAAAATATACGCAACTCCATTTTCCCAGGAATAGGAGTTACAACAAAGGAATGTATATGGCAACAAGTGAGTCCTCTCTACGAACTGATGGTATAGAATTATTACACTTGTACCACCAGAATCCATCTATTAAACTTCGTAATAAACTTGTACAGTTACATACTGGCTTAGTGCGGAAGATGGCTCATAAATTCAGCCATCAATGTAATGAACCTTATGAAGATTTAGAACAAATCGGTTATTTTGGTTTGATTAGGGCAATTGAGCGTTTCGACCCTAGCCAAGGATATGCTTTTAGTTCCTTTGCTGTGCCATACATTCGCGGTGAGATGCTGCACTTTTTGCGCGATCGCAGTACTCTATTAAAAATTCCCCGTCGTTGGCAAGAATTATATAATGAAGGGCAAAAGATTCGCAAGGACTTGGCAATGTCTTTAGGTCGTCAGCCCAAGGATGCTGAAATTGCCAGCCACCTCCGGGTATCTGTGCATGAATGGCAAGAAACCAAATTAGCTGCTCAAAATCGGATGCCTTTGAGTTTAGATGCAACCGCAGTTAACTATGTTGATTGCCAAATAACCTTGGGTGAGGCAATTCCTTGTCCTCGTTCTCATGTTCTTCTGCAACAAGAAGAAGAACGCCAACAACTTCAAGGCGCAATCAATATGTTGGAAGAAAAGCCCCGCATGGCAGTTGAAATGGTATTTTTGAAAGAACTTTCTCGCAAAGATGCTGCTAAAAACATTGGTACTAGTCCAATGACAGTAACGCGGTATCTGCAAAAGGGAATCCAAGATTTGATTTGCTATTTGCAACCACAGGTAATGCCAACTGGATCGTAGTCATTAGTCAATGGTCAGTGATTAGTAGAAAAGCAACTGACAAATGACAAATGACTAATGACCAATCACAAATGACTAATTATCGAGATTTTAAATCAGCGATCGCACCTTTGGTCATGGCAGCAATAGCTTGATCTGTCGCTTTTGGCAAATGATAATATTTACCGCCTGCTGTTTGCGATAATTCTTTAGCAAAGCCAGTAGACACAAATTTACTTTCTGTATCAATTACTAATAGTTGCATCCCCAGAGCACGGATTCTGGCAGCAATTTCTAATAATTCTCCTTTGATATCTGGCTTTTCTCCTGGTTCTAGCTGCTCACCCAAAGAACGCGCTAAGGGAATATTACCCCGCCCATCGGTGATTGCTACAAGGACAACTTGCCCAATATCTCCACTCATCTGAGCATTTAAGCCGACACGTACAGCTTGGGTTAAACCATGCGCTAAGGGCGAACCCCCACCACAGGGCAACCTTTCCAAACGGTTACGCGCCAAAGCAATAGAACGTGTTGGAGGCAATAATACCTCTGCCTGTTCTCCCCGGAAGGGAATTAATGCTATTTGGTCACGGTTTTGATAAGCTTCTGTCAACAGTTGCATCACTGCACCTTTAGCCGATTGCATTCGATTTAATGCCATTGAGCCAGAAGCATCTACTACAAATACTACCAACGCCCCGGCTTTGCGTACCAAGCGTTTTGAGCGAATATCAGGCTGTTCGACAATAACTTTTCTATCTGGTTGTCTTTCTCTTCGTGCTTTTTGATAAGGAGCAGCTGCTCTCAGCGTGGCATCTACTGCAATGCGTCGCGCTTTCCCTTTGGGCAACATCGGCTTAATGTAGCGTCCCCTGTCATCGGAAAAGATGACGCTGCGACTACCAGATTTACCTTGCCGCTTCGCCATTTGAGTAAAATACAGCACGTTGTCATCAAGGATTACCCCTTCAGGATCAAAGATAAATTCTTCTGGGATGTCGGGCGGTTCTTGCTCCTCATTTTCTTCCTGTTCTTCTTGTTCTTCTTGTTCCTCTTCTGATTCGTCCTGGGGTTCTTCTTGATTCTGTTGCGGTGGCGGTGGCGGAGGTGGCGGTGATTGTTCGGGTGGTGGTGTCTGCACAACTGTGGCGCGTGGTACAATTACCAATTCCACAGCACGGCGCAAATCTTCAGCATTAACTGTTGTTCGTCCCTCCAAAGCCGCCGCAGCTTTGGCAACCCGTGCGGCGAATAACTCGGCGCGATGTCCCTGAACTCCGCCGCGAATGGCCTCATCTACCAAGTAGGCTATTTGTTCATGGGTGATGATGACTTCTTTCAACCATTCCCGTGCCAAGATGATTTGGGTTTTCAGGGAGTCTAAGTCTTCGTTGTACTGTTTGAGGAAGTCTTGGGGAGATTTAGAATAAGCGATCGCTTGTTCAACTGCTTCTACTCTTTGATCTAAGCCGAGTACACCGTCAGCAGAGAGTGCGATCGCAATTCTATCTAATAAATGCTCCCGTAATCCGCCTTCTTCTGGATTGTAGGTGGCAATAAATAGGGATTTGCACGGATGCTGAAAACTAATCCCTTCTCGTTCAATCTGGTTGCGTCCATCAGATAATACTGTTAGAAGCTGATTTGATATTTGGTCATCTAATAAATTAATTTCATCTACGTACAGTACACCCCGGTTAGCTGTAGCGAGTAATCCAGGCTGAAAAATGGTATCACCTTGTTTTACCGACTTTTCAACATCTACTGAACCTAATAGTCGGTCTTCTGTAATACCTAGAGGAATTTGTAAAAAAGGCGCGGGGATAATTTCGACGGGTACATCTTGAATATCTTTGTCTGCGTACTCCGCCAAAAGTTGATCATCCCATTCTTCTGGGTGATTGGGGTCGCAGTTGCTTATTGAGCCTTTGACAACTTCAATGGGCGGTAGTAGAGCGTGGATAGCACGAGCCATCACAGATTTTGCCGTACCGCGACGACCTGCGATCGCTACTCCTCCCAAACCAGGATCAACGGCTGCTAACAGCAAGGCTAATTTAATTGCTTCTTGACCGACTACAGCTGTCAAGGGAAAGGCAGTGATCGTGGGGTTGATAGTAGGCGCAGGCATTGTTTGCTTTTATAGCGAGTCTCGGCCTTTAGCATACCAATTTCTGACACATTTAGAATAAGTATTATTGCAATGAGAGAAAGGTAAGGTTATGAGTATTGCTCAGGCTAAACGCTTCACACTGGATGAGTACCACAGGCTTGGAGAATTGGGCTTTTTCCATGAAGATGACCATATTGAATTAATCAACGGGGAAATTATTGAAATGGCATCTAAAGGTAAAGCTCATCAAACTTGTTTAAGGAATTTGTGGAAGCAACTCCCAAAAGTTGTAGGAGATAGGGCAACTTTGCAATCTCAAGCCCCGATTACTTTGCCACCTAAGAGCGAACCTGAACCAGATTTTGCGATTGTTCAAAACCGAGATGATAATTATCTATCGGCTCACCCTAAACCGACTGATGTGTTATTGGTGATGGAGGTTTCAGATTCTTCTTTAGCTTATGACCAAGATGTGAAAATCCCTCTCTATGCTCAAGCAGGTATTACTGATTATTGGATATTCAATTTATTCGATAATTATTTGGAAGCTTACAGTAAACCATATCAGGACAATCAAGGCAGATATGGTTATTCAAATAAGCGAATTATCCTGTCAAATGAGATAATAACTTTTCCCTGCTTCCCTGATTTATCTCTTGATTTAGCTAAAGTGTTTCCGCCAAAGCGGAATTTTTAAACTTTGTTATAGGATTCAGTCATAAGACAAAGGAGTAAGTTTTATGGCTTATAGTGATTTTAAACTTATTGAAGTTATTGAGTCTTTTGGGTTAGTTATCCACGAATCATCTGGACTATTCGCAAATGTGCAGGAGCAAGAGTGTAGTAACTTATTATCTACTATTCTTAAGGAAAATGTTGATTTAGCAGTAGCGATAAGTTCAGAAAAAGCTCGAAGTGAAATGATAATAAGTCCAATTCTGTTAGAAATTAGACGTAAATTTAATTATGAAATCAGCTTTTTTTCGGGAGTTGATTTTACTGTTGATAGCCAGCGAGGATTAAACGGCTTTTGTGATTTTATTTTGAGTCTTTCTTCGGAGCAGTTGTTTGTACGTAGTCCGGTAATTGTCCTAGTAGAAAGTAAGAATGAGAATTTGAAGTCTGGTTTAGCCCAATGTATTGCCGAAATGGTAGCGGCTCAGTTATTTAACGATAGAGGTGGAAATCAAATCAAAGCTATATATGGTGCTGTTACTATCGGTACTATCTGGCAATTTCTCAAACTTGAAGGTAATGTAGTTTCGATTGATTTGAGTGAATATTATATTAAGGATATTAAGAGGATTTTAGGTATTTTGTATGGTGCGATCGCTCAAAGTAAACCGTAAATCATTTATTAACTAAAATATCTTTGAAAAAATACCATAGAGCATTTTTAAAGTTCATGGATATGGGTGAGCGCTTTAACGAATCTTCATGAATAAGTATATTGACAATCCAGAGTCATCCATGTAACTCTGTACATATAGACAGAACAAACAACCGCACTCTAAAACGCAGGTTTTTGGTGGCTGTCTCAGCAGCAGAATTTCTAGTTTCCTGCCGAACTTCGTGTTGTTCCTTCGGCTGAATATTCAGCCCAATGTCAGGTCAAATAATTGGCTAGACGTTCAATGGGAAGACAAGATGTTTGGATGAATATTCAGGGGAAAGGATGACGCGAAACTTGGTAGGAAGCCAGGAATTCTACGGCTGAGACTTAAACCAAACGAAAGCGACGGTAGAGAGTTTTATTGCATGGAAGTACTTTTTGAGTATAAATTCCTCGTATAAAGCCCTGCTACTGCTAGATGTGTGATTTGTTGAAGCTGTCCAGTTAACTAAAGAATACTGGATACATTACAATGACATACGCTAATCAATCTTCCAAAAAACAAACAAGCCAGCAAAAAAACTCTGTCGGTATTTTTGCCGATATTCAGAACGTCTCTTCAATTAAAGGAAAGGGTCATTTTTTGCTGGAATTTGCTCAATCCAAGGGGCGTATAGACTTCAAAAATGTCTACTATAATTCACACTACCTAAACGAAGTTTGTACCAAAAGTCAGCTAGAAAATCTTGGTATGAAGTGTGTTGATGTTCCTGAGCATTCAAATAATAGTGCAGATTATCGATTGATCGCTGACTGTGTTCAAGCAGTTGCTTTTAATCCTTCTCTAAAAACAATTATCCTATTTTCAGGAGACTGGGACTATGCTGGCTTAATTTGTATTCTAAAATCCTTGGGTAAAAAGGTGATAATTTTTGCTCAAAGAGGTAGTGTTAGTCCAAATTTAATTAAACTCGTTGGTAATGATAACTTCTACTTTGTAGATGACTTACCTCAGCTAGTTGCCTATAGCAATAAGACTCAACCGCCAAACACGGATATTGTGTCTCGAATTAATTACAATGAGGCTATAGAGTATCTAATTGAAGCTACCAAAACTGCCTTAAGCCAAGGTAAGCCTACCGTATTTGGTCGTATTGATAGATTGATGCGTCAACGTTGTGCTAACTATAAAGGATGCTCATCTATTTCAATGCCTGATGGCAATAAATTTAAGAGTTTTAGCCAGTTTATTGATGTTGCTGTCAAGGATGGGAAAGTCCGAAAGCAAAATCAGGAGTTGTTTTTAACTGAGTTAGATATACTGGCTGCCTAAAATCGATTTGAAAAACCCAGTTGAATAAAAAACTGGGTTTTAGTAACACACCGCAATTTGCGGTTTTTTCATGTCTGAAGACAATCACACTTGTAAAGTTTCCCAACAGTCAATTTACGCAACAAAACACAAGAGAAAAATGCACAAAATTCTAATATTCCATAATGAAAAACTTCTACGCCATGCGCTTACCCACCGTTCTTACGTCCATGAAAACCCAGGGGAAGGCGAACATAATGAACGCTTAGAATTCCTCGGTGATGCTTTGCTGAATTTCTTAAGTGGCGAATATCTATACAAGTGTCACCCAGAAATGGGAGAAGATGAATTAACCCGGCGGCGTTCGGCGCTGGTAGATGAGAAACAATTAGCAAAGTTCGCCGAGGAGGTAGGTTTAGACTTTAGAATGCGGTTAGGAAAAGGCGCAATTCGAGACGGAGGCTTCCAAAATCCTAATTTGCTTAGTAGCACCTTTGAAGCTGTACTTGGTGCTTACTATTTAGATAATGATTCCAATATTGAAACGGTTCGCGCAATTATAGAACCGTTATTTGATTCTGTAGATCCTAAGCATATAGTTGTGTCTCGTTCTAATGTAGACTCAAAAAATCGCTTTCAAGAATGGGTGCAACGCAACGTTACTCCAAATCCCCCCAAATATTTTACAGAACAAATAGGAGGCCCTTCTCACGCGCCAGAATTCATCGCAAAAGTATTGGTAAATGAAAAATTTTATGGCGAAGGTAAAGGACGGAATAAAAAAGATGCTGAAAAAGCTGCTGCTGAGGATGCGCTAGATAAGTTGAAAAAACAAGGATTGTTGTAATAATGTTTTTTGATTTCACGCAAAGGTGCAAAGAAGAATTTTACGTCTTGGCGCGAAATCAACTCTCTATTTGTAAGGGCAAAATTACGGTGAAGGTAGAACCAACGCCTACTTCAGAGACTAGCTTAATTTCACCTTCGAGTAGTTTTACTAAGCGGGAGACGATCGCTAATCCCAATCCTGTACTATCAGGGAGATAGGGACGATCGCTAGCACTTACGCGAAAGTAAGCTTCAAATATCTGGGCTTGGTTCTCTGGTGCAATGCCAATTCCAGTGTCAGAAACCGTGATCGCCCATTTCTCATTCTCCAACACCTGACTCATTATAATAATAGTCCCCGACTCTGTATAGCGAATTGCATTACTAATAAGATTTGTAACAATCTGTTGGCATTGGAAAGGATCTGTGATTATTTCTTTGGGAGCGCGATCGCAATCTACTACGACTTTTAAATTTTTCCCACCAGCTAAAGGTTCCAACATTTCACATACATTATTAATTAATTCACGCACATCGGTGGGTGCTAGTTGGAGTTTTATCTGCCCTGCATCATGCCGCGAAAGTTCTAATACATCATTGATTAGATGGAGTAACTGTCTACCGTTGCGTAACACGCGCTCAATATGTTCTAGATTGGTATAGTTGTCTTTTATCTCAGTGTTTCGTCGTTGTTGGCGTAAAAATAGATCAGAGTAACCAATAATCGAAGTTAGAGGATGTTTCAATTCGTGGGCTAGTTGTGAAAGATACTCTTGATTTGCGCTAATTAAACGCGTAAGTTGATCATTATGGAGTGTTAGTGATAACTGCAACTGGTGTAATTCTCGCAACCGCTCCTCAACATAACTCTTGAAACAGCGAGCGATCGCTTCGTCTATGATAGCGTCAATCAAACGCATGGAACGAATTATTTCTACAGGTGTTCCCTCCATTAAATCTGGTTGTAGAACATCAAATATTACTGTTCGCAGTAGATGATATTCTCTGGCAATTTCTGCTGGATCAAACCCTTGTTCCGCTCGAATAGCTCCATGCTGAAAACTGGCAGTAACTATTGACTGAATATCATTATCCTGAGATTTTGAAAGCACTGTCACCATTGCTCTCAAAACATCAGGGATGTGATCTTTTACTGCTGTGTAAGATAAGTCATCAGCACTTTCAATCCGTCTATCCTTGCGAACTGCTGTAACCCATTTATAGATGATGGTGTCCGTTTTTTCAGCCAGTACTTGACTAAAATCCATTATATTAAATATCAGCTAGAAGATAGATGAGTAAAGTTCCATATCCAATTAGTTTAGCGAGTGCAGGGAGGTTTTACCATATTTACTAATTTTCTTCACCTACCAAAAGGAGTACATCCTCCATGTTTTTTTGTTTGTTGATTAACTAACTGTATCTAAAATTTTTCAGTATCATCTATTTTTTATTAAAAAATATTAATCAAGCACGTAA
The DNA here is from genome assembly GCF_035638895.1 of Nostoc sp. Taxonomy (GTDB): domain Bacteria; phylum Cyanobacteriota; class Cyanobacteriia; order Cyanobacteriales; family Nostocaceae; genus Nostoc. Next base: position 13,848 of record NZ_DASQZC010000386.1, read on the forward strand.
CATTCTTGATGCTTGGCTCGACTATATTATTTAGCAGTCGGTGTAAGGAGTTCACCACAACACTACTAAAATTATAAGTTTCATTTACTACAAACAATTGCGAACAAACACTTAATATAGTATTAAAATTAACAACATTTATCATAATACCAATGGCTTTTACTGAGCATTGATGTTATATTGTGCATAATTTAGTATCCATTAGAGTAAGTCAGCCTAATTCAGCGTGTCACAGTGCATAACGCTGGAGCGGAGGAACCAAATTGTGGGGCGTATCTCATAGAAAGTGAGGAGTTGAGAGTGAGGAGTTAGAAGTTACTAAATATTTAACTCATAACTCATAACTTATATAACTCATAACTTTCCTTAGAAGGGCATCTCTCAGCCCTAGCCCGTCAGCTAACTTCGTAGGCATTGAGAGGAGACTGAAGAGACGGCATTTTTATAATGTTCCGATCTCATCGGTGTCCAAGGCTGGTACTGCTCGGATTTTTTGTACCTGCACTTAAATCTGTTGAGGTCGTAAATGATATTTCAATTAAATTTAGCAGCGATCGCAGCGATCGCTGGACAAGCTGCTTGGAAGAAGACGAAACCTGTCATCTTCAGAGATGTCTTCTTTCTACCTGTGTTGGGGTTTTTAGGAATAATTGTGTTGTGGTGGATTATTGCACTTGCCAACCATGAATTGATGCCCACCCCACCAGAAGCGTTAATTGCTAATCTAGACTACATCTTAAATCCCTTCTACCAGCGAGGCCCAGGCAACTTAGGAATTGGTTGGCTATTGATCGCAAGTCTGCGCCGGGTATTAATAGGCTTTTTGTTGGGTGCGGTAGTAGCGATTCCTCTGGGGTTTCTAATTGGCATGTCTAGACCGGCAATGCTAGCGCTTAATCCGATCATTCAAATTTTTAAACCTGTATCGCCCTTAGCTTGGCTACCCATCGCCTTAGCAATTTTCAATTTAGCAGATCCGTCAGCCATTTTTGTCATCTTTATTACTTCCTTGTGGCCAACAATTATTAATACCGCTTTAGGAGTTTCTAGCGTTCCCAAAGATTATTTAGATGTGGCACGAGTGCTAGAAATGCCTCGTTGGAGACGGATTACAAAAATCATTTGGCCTGCAAGTTTGCCGTATATTTTTACAGGTTTACGAATTAGTTTAGGCATAGCTTGGCTGGTAATCGTTGCTGTAGAAATGCTTACAGGCGGTATTGGTATCGGCTTTTTTGTCTGGGATGAATGGAGTCGCTTAAACCTGAGTTCAGTCTTTTTAGCTGTGTTGATAATTGGTGTAACCGGGTTAATCCTGGATTACGCCGTGGACAAAATCCAAGAATTAGTAACCCACCGCCCTAAAACTTCCAACTAACAAAATTCGGCTGCTATCAAAACAGAAGAGACTCTGCGCCTGAAGCGTGAGTAATTAATCACCAATGGAGCTACAAGAATGGGTGATATTAACTGGACTCGACGAGATATTATTAAGGGAATAGGAGCAACAACGGCGGGAATGGCGCTGTCCTCGTGTGCGATTTCAGGAGATAGATCAGCCAAAGGATTGACCGAAGAAGCTTTAGCTGTGCAACCACTAGTAAAAAGCGGCGACCTAGAGAAAGCCGATCTTACAGTTGGTTACGTTCCTGTTAATGATTGTGCGCCATTTGCGATCGCCTGGAAAAAAGGCTTCTTCCGCAAGTATGGTTTAAACGTTACACTCAACCGCGAAGCTAGTTGGGCCACCTCCCGCGACGGTGTAATTTTTGGTCGCCTGGATGCTTCACCCGTCGTATCTGGTGCAGTTACTAACGCCAGAATTGGTGCTGAAGGCGCACGTCATGCCCCCTTGTGTGCAGCGATGACCATTCACCGCCACGGTAACGCCATGACAATGAACAAAGCCATGTGGGATTTTGGGCTGCGTCCGTGGTATGAGTATCAAGAAAAATATGGCGATGGCGCTTTAGAAGCCTTTGGGCGCGATTTCCGAGGCTACTTTGACAAGCAACCGCCAGAAAACAGAGTTTGGGCAGTAGTATTAAGTTCCTCCATTTACGAATACTTTGTCCGTTACTTATCCGCCGCCGCAGGCATTGATCCACTTAAAGAGTTTCGCGTCATCATCGTTCCGCCACCCCAAATGGTGACAAATGTGCGGATTGGTGCAATGCAAGCTTACATGGTTGCAGAACCTTGGAACACAAGGGCAATAACGGGTAACGAAAACATCGGCTTTACCTTTGCACAAGGTAAAGAAGTCTGGTTGGGACACCCAGATCGACTTTTGGGGGTGATGGAATCTTTCATCGACAAAAATCCCAAAACCTATCGTTCTCTAGTCAAGGCGATGATTGAAGCCTGTCAGTATTGCAGCAAAGCAGAAAATCGCCAAGAAGTAGCCGAACTGATAACAGACCGTTCCTTTACAGGTGCTAGACCTAAAAAGAAAGATGCCCCAATTGCGAAGTTTACAAGTCCGGGAATTCTCGGCAACTACAACTATGGCGGCTTTGACGGCAAAGACCGCACCATCAAAGCTGCTGACACCACGATTTTCTTCGATATTCCTGACAACCTTCCCAAACAGCCAGGAGAACACTCCACATTTCTATGGAGATCGAGAAGTATCTGGATGATGACACAAGCAGCACGGTGGGGACAAATAAAGGAATTCCCAAAAAATGCTGAGAAATTAGCAGAACTTGGCTGGAGAGCAGATTTATATCGGGAGATAGCATCTGAAATGGGCATCGAGTGCCCCAAGGATGATTACAAGGTCGAACCACCAGAAGTATTTATAGATAAGAAAGGCTTCGACCCCAGCGATCCGGTGGGCTATCTAAATAGTTTTGCTATCAGGGCTAATGCTCCCACTAACTTTTTCATGTCTTAAATCCCAAGTTCAAATATTGACTAATGAATAAATTAGAAAGGAGCATTTAAGGATGAGTTATACTTCATTACCTATTAATACCTACAAAGAAGTCATGCCCCGCAATGGATTTTTAGAAGTTGAAAATTTAGTCAAGTCTTATCCGACACCTGATAAAGATGATTTTGTCGTTTTAGATGGGGTTAATCTGACGATTGGTGAAGATGAATATATTTCTGTAATTGGTCACTCTGGTTGTGGTAAATCAACTCTACTAAAGATAGTAGCTGGTTTAGAAAAAGCCACTTCTGGCTCAGTCCGGCTAGATGGAAAAGAAATTCATAAGCCAGGAGCAGAACGGATGATGGTATTTCAAAACTATTCGCTGTTACCTTGGTTAACCGTGCGAGAGAATATCCGTTTAGCTGTAGATGAAGTGCTAAAAAATGCTAATCGATCTGAGAAAATTAGCATTGTAAATGAACACTTGGCAATGGTAAACTTGACGGCGGCGGCTGACAAATATCCTGATGAAATCTCTGGAGGTATGAAACAACGAGTAGGTATTGCCAGAGCTTTAGCAATTCGTCCTAAAATGTTACTAATGGATGAACCTTTTGGAGCGCTAGATGCATTAACTCGTGGCAAATTGCAGCGCCAGGTATTGGATATTTGGGAAAATAATCGTCAGGCAGTGATGATGATTACCCACGATGTAGACGAAGCAATTTATATGTCCGATCGCATCGTCTTGATGACCAATGGCCCAGCTGCTAGTATAGGGGAAATATTAGAAGTTCCTTTTGAGCATCCACGCGATCGCGCGGCTATGCGAAACTCAAAAGAATATTTTGATCTCCGCAATCACGCTCTGAATTTCCTTGATCGGTATTTTGCCCAAGACGAGTAAATTAGATTATCATTTTTTTTAGTGGGTAGCCTAATTCAAATTCATGAAAGCTGAATTTGGAACGGAGGAACCAATGTTTGGGGCTAATCTTACGAGAGACACCTTCCAGTCTTAGCCCGTCAGCTAACTCCGTAGGCAATGGAAGGAACCCCCAACAGTTTGGCTGTAATACAGTTATTATTGGGGTTTCCTTGATTGATTTAAGATTTTAAATTTTGGTTATCGTCACTCAATCTAAAATCCAAAGTCCAAAATCTCAAATTGATCGCCCTGCTTCTCATTGTTAATTCATATTATTGGGAGAAGTAAAGCTGTGCAAATTAAGCCAATGTTAGCACGTCTGCAAAGTGCCACAGGCCGAGATGACTTAATTGAACAAATGGTACTGTTGCCAGAACCAAAAAAACCTTTTTCTAAAAAACCTCAACAAGCAAAAGCAATTAATTTAATTGTTGCTTATGACGCGTCTCCTAAGAGTCATACGGCGCTAGATATTGCCTTTTGGATTGCCCATCAAACGCGTTTAGCTACTAATGCAGAAGTCACAGTTCAAGCCGTTTATGTGCTAGAAGATAATTCAAAAAGCCAGTATTCAAATGTCTTGAGCTTACCAATACAACAGCCTCCATTTGAGTGCCAAATCAATGAAATATCATCTACCACACAGGTATTAACTCAACCCCAATTGCAGACAGTGGTAACGCCCCTGCAACAAGCAGATATAATTCTCTGGCAAGCCCGAAGTCTGGCTGAAGAATGGCAAGGTTGCTTCAAATCTCATTTACGGTTTGGCTGCATTTCTACAGAACTGAACAAAGTTGTTGAATCAGAAGCTGCTGATATTCTGTTTCTTGGTTGCAATTCTGTCAATCATCCGATGATTGAGGCACTAGGTTCTAATTTCCCCTGCGCTGTTTTGGGTATTCCTAGTTGTATTGATGAATAATCACTGTTAAGAATTTCAGTAATTTTTATCTAATTGTAATGATAAAAAAGTCACCTAGTTATAGGTGACTTTTTTCGCTACGATCAACATTGACACCGGATATCGTTTAAAATTTTTTACACTATGTTATTGCAACTTGTAGCTTCAGCTTTATATATATTTGCTCGGTTTTTGCTCTAAATAAAGAAAAGCATGAATAGACAATTCATGCTTAGAAAATGAACTTTTTATAGTTCTAAATTCAGTTTTAGGGAGGAGTTAATAATTATCAGTTTCGAGTTATTAATTAATAGTTGATTTAAAACTCATCACTACTAACTCCTCACTTATCGCTAATAACTAACGATATGTAGTACGTCACGAACAACGCTATAGCCAGCTAAATCCCAAAGTAAATAGGCAAGAAAGCCAATTGCTGCCAAGCGACCATTCCAAATTTCGGTTTGGGGAGTCAAGCCAAACAAAAATGCATTGCGATCTACGCCGTTGTATTCTGCTGCAACAGGTGGTAAATCAGTAGAAGGACGAGTCTCTTTAGTTGCCATTTTTTTCTCCAATATTTAGTAATTTTTCAAATGTCTAATATTCTAGTAGCTAACTAAGTGCAATACATCACGAAGAACGCTATAGCCGGCTAAATCCCAAAGTAAATAAGCTAGAAAACCAATTGCTGCAAAGCGACCATTCCAAATTTCGGCTTGAGGTGTCCAGCCAAACAGAAATGCATTGCGATCTACACCGTTGTATTCTGTTGCAACAGGTGGTAAATCTGTAGATGGGCGAGTTCCTTGAGTTGCCATTTTTTTTCTCCGATATTTAGTAGTTCTTCAGGTGTTTAATGTTCTAGTAGCCAACTATGCGTAAAACGTCACGAAGAACGCTATAGCCTGCTAAATCCCACAATAGATAGGCTAGAAAACCAATTGCTGCAAAGCGACCATTCCAAATTTCAGCTTGAGGTGTCCAGCCAAACAGAAATTCATTGCGATCGCGACCGTTGTATTCTGTTGCTACAGGTGGTAAATCTGTAGATGGACGAGTTCCTTGAGTTGCCATTTTTTTCTCCAATATCTAGTAATTTTTCAGGTGCTTAATGTTCTAGTAGCCAACTATGCGTAGAACGTCACGAAGAACGCTATAGCCTGCTAAATCCCAAAGTAAATAAGCTAGAAAACCAATTGCTGCAAAGCGACCATTCCAAATTTCGGCTTGGGGAGTCCAGCCAAACAGAAATGCATTGCGATCTATGCCGTTGTATTCTGCCGCAACAGGTGGTAAATCTGTAGATGAACGAGTTTCTTGAGTTGCCATTTTTTTTCTCCGATGTCTAGTAACTTTTCAGGTGTTTAATCTTTTAATACCCAACTATGCGTAAAACATCACGAACAACGCTATAGCCTGCTAAATCCCACAATAGATAAGCTAGAAAGCCAATCGCTGCAAAGCGACCATTCCAAATTTCGGCTTGGGGAGTCCAGCCAAACAGAAATGCATTGCGATCTATGCCGTTGTATTCTGCTGCAACAGGTGGTAAATCAGTAGATGGACGAGTTTCTTGAGTTGCCATTTTTTTTCTCCGATATCTAGTAACTTTTCAGGTGTTTTATCTTTTAATACCCAACTAAGCGCAAAACGTCACGAACAACGCTATAGCCAGCTAAATCCCAAATTAAATAGGCAAAAAAGAGGCAAAAAAGCCAATCATTGCAAAATGACCGTTCCAAATTTCGGCTTGAGGAGTCCAGCCAAACAAAATTTAATTGCGATATTTGCCATTCCATTCTGTTGTAAATAGTGGCAAATCTCTGGAATAACGAGTTGCCATTATTTTTTTATCCTCAACGATTCATTTGTTAACTTTAGTGTAGCTGTTTATAACTAGACTTATTTCTGTCTCTGGGTACAAACCGCAGACACTTCTTCTGGACGATTATCAGAAACGTATTTTTTTAGACAAATCCACCTTGAGAGGGTGACTAAAAACAAATATGTAACAAAATGTAAAGATGTTATAAAAAACCATAATTCCAAAAGAATCAATTGCTACAAATAAGCAATTCAAAAGTAAAAATTAGCTATACATAATTAAGATGAGGTGGTAATTTGATTAAGATTCTTACCGAAGGATAATAAAAGTTATATCTTTCGCTGGATACACTTTTCAATCTTTAGAGAGATGCTTTAAATAGCCAAATTCTACGATTCTGAGCTAATGAGTTAGGTATTGCCATAGGTACAAACATACATAAATACTAAGAGTTGCTTCTCAAGAAAATCTTAATTCCCCAAATTTAAACCTTAGAAGAAGGAAATACAATGTTCCAAAGTACGGAAATCATGCTGGGACTCTACAAACCACTATTGTGGGTAGCACAGACTCCATCATTAGATACCTCAAACGTCACGCCAGCACAGGCATCGGCTCTCATTTCTGGGCCGCGCTTTTTTGTGGCTTTAATCTCAGGCGTGATTTTAGCCTTTGCTTTCCAATTAGTTCTAACTAATCTTTCCCTTGCAGGCGGTATTTCCTACCTGGGGCATTCATCTAACTCAGACTCAGATTCAGATAGTGGGGAAGCGGAAAGTTTGGGCGGTAACATTCGCAAAATTGGCACCGCAGTGGGGCTTTGGACATTAGGCACTGTGACGGTCGCCTTATTTTTTGCCTGTTATCTCGCGGTAAAATTGAGCCAGGAAATCTTTAGCCCAGGATTGGGAGCGATTCTCGGTTTGGTAATTTGGGGTGCTTACTTTTTGCTCCTCGTCTGGGTAAGTTCCACCACCGTAGGTTCCTTAATTGGTTCAGTTGTCAATACGGCAACTTCCGGTTTTCAGGCAATTATGGGCACAGCCACCGCCGCACTGGGCGCAAAGGCTGTCAATAACCAAGTTGTAGCAACAGCTGAAGCCGCCGCCGCCGCCGTCCGCCGGGAACTAGGAAGCGCCATCGACCCTGGAAGTATCCGCGAGAATATAGAGGATTACTTAGAAAAGATCCGTCCTCCAGAGCTAGATTTGTCAAAGATTCGGAGTGACTTTGAAAATTTACTCAACGATCCGCAATTAAAAGCGATCGCAGGGACTTCAGATATTCGCAACATCGACCGTCAGAAGTTTATCGAGTTAGTCAGCAGCCGCACCGACCTTTCCAAAAAAGATGTTAGCCGGATTGCTGATACGTTGTATAAAGTTTGGCAGCAAGTCGTGAGTCAGCAATCACCCACCGAAGACCGTCTGGGTGAGTTGATGGATTATCTGAAATCACTTCCAGCAGGACAAAACAAAACAGATGAACTCAACGCTAAACTGGATCGGTTATTAGCAGAACAGGGTGGTTCCAAAGAGGGTGACCAAAACCAAAAGCCAGCCTCTGGCCCAATGCAAAGCACAATCCAGCAAGCACTATCCGCTTTAACCGCCACTGTGATGGGACGGGCAGATTTGCCTGATTTGGATGTGGAAAAAATCTTGCGTAGTCTCACCACCGCCAAAGATAAAGTCACCCAACAAGCAGATAAGCTAGGCTTGCCAACACCATCACAACCCTATAGCCCAATTCGGGCTGATGTTGAAAACTACCTGCACAACACTTATGCTTGGCAACTGAGCCAAGAAAAAATTGCCCAAGAATTTCGTGATGTCCTCTATGACCCAGCAGCTGACCCTGGAATAGTCCGCAGGGAACTAGAACGACTATCCCGCAACGATTTCGTCAATATCTTGCAACAACGTGGACTGCTTACCCAAGCCCAAATTCAGCGCATTGCAGATCAGTTAGATACTGTCCGCAAAGATGTACTAGTGATCGTTACAGGTATTGAAGAAAGAGAGATAGTCCAAGACTTGCAACGGGCAGTGGAAAGTTATCTGCTGGTTACTCCGAAAGCCGATTTGACAGCAGAAGGTATTGAGCAAACTTTCAAACCACTGTTGCAAGACTCAGATGCAGATTATGAAACTCTGACATTGCGACTAGCCCACCTTGATCGTCAGGAAATACGGGCGGTATTGCTGCAACGTAATGATGTCCAACTATATGAAGTGGACAGCATTCTTGATGAGTTAGAAAAACAACGCGATCGCGTCCTGGTAGAATCCAAAGGGCTAGCAGAACAGGCGCAATATCAAGCAGAAACCCTGTGGCTGAATGTAGAATCATATCTGCGTAATACAGGAAAATCGGAACTGAATCCTGATGCCATCCGCGCGGAGTTTAAAAAGCTACTAGAAGATCCCCAAGCTGGAATTAGCTCAATTCGGGCGCGGTTGTCTCGCTTTGACCGCGATACCTTGGTACAACTGTTGAGTCAACGGCAAGATTTGAGTGAAGATCAAGTTAATCAAACCATCAATGCTGCTGAGGAGTCGTGGCATAGTATTCGCCACACACCCCAAGCTGTAGTGGATAAAGCTAAAGAGCAATACGACTCTGTTACTACCACGATCGCAGATTATCTGCGGAATACTGGTAAACAAGAATTGAACCCAGAAGGTATTGGGCGAGATTTGACCAGATTGTTTGAAAATCCCAAAGAGGGAGCCGTAGCACTGCGCCGTCGGTTGTCGCAGGTAGACCGGGATACACTGGTGAAGTTACTCAGTCAACGTAAAGACTTGAGTGAAGAACAAGTTAATGAAATCATTGATTCCACGCAAACTTCGATTCGCAACTTTGTGCGTGCGCCTCGTCGTTTAGCTACCCGCACACAGCAAAGAGCGGAAACATTCAAAGCTTATGTAGAAGAGTATTTGCGTCAAACAGGCAAGGAAGAACTTAATCCTGAAGGTATTAAACGCGACTTGCAACTACTCCTGCACGATCCGCGAGCTGGGGTAGAAACTTTTAGCGATCGCCTTTCCCATTTTGACCGTTCTACCATCATCGCCCTGCTGAAAATTCGGGAAGATATTTCTGATGAAGAAGCGGCGCGGATTGCTGATAACATGGTGTCCGTAAGGGATCAATTTGTAGAACAAGTGCGGAATATCCAACGAGGCATTCAAGATGCAATTGATGGGGTTTTTGCCCGCATTCGTAACTATCTAAACTCCTTGGATCGTCCGGAACTTAACTACGATAATATCAAGCACGATGTCCGCACATTTTTTGACGATCCCCAAGCAGGATTTGATGCTTTGCGCGATCGCCTGTCCGCTTTTGACCGTGATACCCTGGTGGCAATCATGAGTTCTCGTGAAGACATCTCTGAGGAAGATGCCAACCGGATCATTGACCAAATTGAACGGGCCCGCAACACAGTATTGCAACGTGCAGAACGCATACAGCATGAAGCCCAACGCCGCCTAGAACAGGTGAAGCATCAAGCACAACGGCAAGCGGAGGAAACCCGCAAAGCCGCAGCTTCAGCAGCTTGGTGGCTGTTTGCCACAGCAACCGTCTCCGCAGTTTTCTCTGCATTAGGAGGAGTGATTGCTGTAGCTACCCAATAAATTGATAAGTTTTCTCCGCTAATTTTAAGCCTCCCGCGATGGGAGGCTTTTTTTTGTTTTGCAGACTTACACGCCATTTTCCTTAAACCATGCCAAAAGCCGTTTCCAACCGTCCTTAGCATCTTTCTCGCGGTAGGAGGGGCGATAATCGGCAAAAAAAGCGTGGGGTGCATCGGGGTAGACGATGATTTTAGATTTGCTGCTGCTTTCCTTTAAGCGATCGCGCATCTGCTCTACTGTATCAACGGGAATACCTGTATCCTTCCCACCATAGAGTCCGAG
>NZ_DASQZC010000387.1:0-4779 GCF_035638895.1 Nostoc sp.
AGCAGTGGCAATGTATTCGCTGATCTCGGTTTAGAGGATGCTTCGGAACTTTTTATGCGAGGAAAGATAGGGATTCAGGTACTACGCCTCCTTTCTCAACGCAACCTGAAACAGCGCGAAATCAGCGAACTTCTTGGCATTCCTCACCCAGAAGTATCTCATTTGATGAAAGGAGAGTTTCAACGCTTTGGCGAGGGCAAACTCCTCATTTTCCTCAAGCGGCTCGATACGGAAATCACCTTACATCTTCGTCCTCGTAATGCGTCAGCCCAATCTGCTGAAACTGTTATATCGTTATAGGACACGATGGAAGCCATGTTGGATCTGAGTTTAGAACAACCAAGATTTATCAAAAAGTAGCTTGCAGGTAACTCTATTTCAAAAAATGCGGCAATTTCAGGTATTGTTCAAAAAACACTATGTAACATATTTTAATAACAGCAAGACACATAGACGAGTCTAAATAGCAGCATTCAATTTTATCAATTCAATGTTTTATAAATTACATATCTTGCAGCATATTTGGCGACAAACGCGCCTAGTGGGATTATTACCATATTTGAGCTTGTTACTTTGGATACTTCCCTTATTATTATTTACTTCTGGGCATAATAGCCTGATGGCACATGATGAAGGGCTTTACGCTTCGCGTGCGCGTCTGATGTTTGATTCTGGTAATTGGATAACTCCTTGGGAAAAAGCACATCATAAAACTCCTGGGCCTTATTGGATAATTGCCAGTTTCTACAAGCTGTTTGGGATGAGTGATACTAGTGCGCGTATTCCTAGTATGATTGCTAGCATTTTTAGCTTATGGCTGGTGTATGAAATTGCCAAAAGTATGCTAGGCAAAAAATTAGGTTGGCTAGCTGCTGCAATTTTAAGTGTAGAATTTTTCTGGCTGCAATACTCTCGCTTAAGTACACCTGATGTACCGATGGTTTTATTAGTACTTTTAGCTATTTTGTCTTTAATAAAAGCGGAATCATATCCTAAATATCGCTATTTTTGGAGTTTTATAGCTGGTTTAAGTTTAGGTTTAGGTTTCTTAGTCAGAAGCTTTATGATTTTTTTGCCAATCGTAGCTTTATTCCCTTATTTAATTTGGGAACATCGCCGCCATCATCATCTTACTAACCCATTTTTGTATTTAGGCTTTTTTGTAGGTTTAATCCCTACCTGTGTTTGGCTGTGGTTAAGTTGGCTGCACTACGGAAATCAGAGTTTTGAAGAGTTGCTCAAGTTTGTTGTGCAGCTAGGTTCTGAAAATAATTATAGAAATGATCGGCTGTTTTATTTATGGAATATTATTTTAAAAGCATTTCCTTGGCCTTTTTTCGGACTTTTAGGTTTATTTATTACTTTTCATCGTCCTATTAATCGTTATCAGTTAATATTAGTTGGCTTTCCACTTGTTTTATTTTGTGAACTTAGCCTTTTTAGTACTCGTCTTCCTCACTATAGTCTTTGCCTTTATCCGTTTGTAGCTTTGCTTGCATCTGTGGGTTTAAATTGGTTAGGTAGTATTTACGAAACAGGAATTACCCCGCAATTACCTGTTGAAAAAGGTAAAATAAATATATTAAGCCTTTTTGCAAAAAATAATTTTCCTCGAAATCTCAGTTATGGCTTTGGTGGGTTCGGTGTTTTACTTGTAATAGTGAGTATTGGTGTTCTTAGTTGGGGTAGTTTTGACATCCGCAAGTATGCATTTATTGGCTTGGCTATTGGCTTGGGTTGGTTAATTTTACCTGTAGTGTGGATTAGTCGTTACCACTTTGGCAAGAAGTTTCTCACAGCGCGTTATTGGATTGCAGGCTGGTTAATTCCTTGTTGGTTAGCTTTGGCGATGATTGGTAGCATAGGGCTTTTAAGTGACTATAACCCTATTTTGAAATCTTTCTTACAACAAAGTGCGATCGCCGCAATTATCCAATCTCATCCTACCTACTATGTGCAAATAGACCAGAAAACCCAAGTATTGCTTAATTTCTATCTTTCTATTCACCCCCAACGAGTAGGCTCTATTTCCCAAATACCTGCTTTGAGCTATGCTTGGATATATGCTGACCAGTCCCCTAAATTATCTCGACCTCACCGCATTCTGGGTACAGTCAAAGAGTATCAGTTAATTCAAGTTCTTCCCTAAGACAGATGGAAAAACCTTTGATTATAATTGGGTATTCTGTTCAAGTCTATTTTGCGGTTGCTTTTGCAAAAAATTATATAATGTTGGGGCTTTACCCTCTACATAAAGGGTTTTAGGAAAAACTTTTAAGCTGAAGCTGCTAGGGTACAAAACGAGTCCTGCACCAAAGATTATAATAGTTCCCAAGATGAAAATCTGTTTCCCATTTTCTCTCGACCATCGAAATGTAGCATCTAAAATCAAGATAATAGAGATTGCTGCTGCAACAGCAAGTACCATCCTAAAAGTATGATGGGTGTAGCGGCTAGGCCAGTGCAGTTTAAAAGCTAAGGCATGGGCAGTAAAAAACATTATTAAACTAGCTATCACTGCCTGTAGTAATAGTTTTACTTCATCATTTACTTCCTTGGTTAGGAGAAAGTAAGACTTACGCTTCAATTCTCCAATCTCGTCCTATCTACTCTGTGTAAATAGATGCTAAAACAAAAGTACTACTTAATTTCTATCTTTCTATTCGTCCTGAATAAATAGGCTCTATTTCCCAAATACCAGCTTTGAGCTATCCTTATATATATGCTGACCAGTCCGGTAAATTATCTCAACTTCACTGCATTATCAGCACTGTCAAAGGGTACAATATTATTCTTTAAGACAGAATGTCAAGCAGATATAAAGCAAGTATTGATAAAAAAGCTAATCCAATTATAATAATATTACGCATACTAAGTATTTTTCTAAATGGTTTCTACATCTAATCACTCCCCACCTTTAGATTCGTGGCAGCAAAATCTGGCACCATACAATTTGGGCTACAGAATCAAATTAGTCTCGCAGCTACTCAGTCGCAAGTTTACAGACAGGCTAGAACCCTTTGGTCTTACGCCATTTCACTGGCTGGTGTTGTGCTGTTTATGGCAAGAGGATGGTTTACCTACTTCTAGTATTGGGGACAAACTCAAACAAGTAGGGGGGACTTTAACAGGCGTATTAGATCGGATGGAAGAACGCGGCTTGGTGCGTCGAGAACGCGATGGTCACGATCGCCGCATCTGGCGAATCTGGCTAACGGATGCAGGTAAGGAACTAGAAGGTGTTTTACCCCCCATTGCCGCAGCAGTGCGTGATGAAACGATGGATGGTATTTCCTTTGCTGACCAAGAACTGTTTTCTCAAATCTTGAACCGGGCGATCGCTAACCTCTCCTAGAGATGATCCCATAATCACCCGACTGGGGGAGGTGATGTGAAGATTTGTTTTAAGATAATAATACGCATACTAAGTAAATAAATTTTTTTCAGAAAATACTACGCATTCTAAATAAAAGACTATCAATCAAATTATTGAACAAACGAGTTAAGAATCATGACCAGTAATACTTTTAACGGACGCAACGGACACAAAACCCCATTTATCGGAAAACAATTGATTCCTGATTCCGAGACTTTAGAAACTGTGACGGCAGAAGCACCTGTTGTCACACCTGAGATAGAGAAAGAGAAAGAAGTTCCACCGAAGCGGAAAAGACCGACTGGTTTAATTCTGGCAGCATTAGGTGTGGGTGCGATCGCCGCAGGTGGTTTTGGTTATAACTACTGGCAATACGCCTCCACTCATCAGGAAACAGAGAACGCCACCGTTGCTGGTAACATTCACCAAGTTAGTAGCCGCATTCCCGGAACTGTAAGTCAGGTGCTAGTGAATGATAACCAACTGGTGCAACCGGGACAATTGTTAGTGAAATTAGATCCACGGGACTATGAAAGCAAGGTACAGCAAGCAGCAGCAGCCCTAGAAAATGCTCGTGGACAGGCGCAAGCCGCCCAAGCAAATATTGCTTTAACTTCAGAAACCACTACTGGTAAGACAACTCAAGCGCAGGGTGATGTCAGCAGTGCGGTAGCAGCAATTTCCACAGCCCAAGCAGCAGTTCAAGAAGCTCAAGCAGGGATACCAGCAGCGCAAGCTGAAGTCAGACTAGCCGAAGCAGGGATTCCCGCCGCCCAAGCGCAGGTAGCGCAAACAAATGCGAATTTGGAAAATGCCAAAGCAGATTACAACCGCTACAACCAGTTATATAAATCAGGTGCGATCGCTCGTCAGCAGCTAGATGCAGCCAAGGCCGCTTATAACGTGGCTACGGCACAAAGGAACGTTGCTGTTCAAGGAGTAGAACAAGCCCAAGCCAAGTTAGCCTCTGCTAGAGTTGGTGTTGCTAAAGCCCAGTCTCAACTAGCACAGGCGCAAGAAAATGTCACCAATGCCCAAGCTAAATTGGCAGCATCTAGGGGAGGATTGCAACAAGCTACCGCAGGCGGACAAGATACAACAGTAAAACGTAGCCAATATGAAGCAGCAAAAGCTGCGATCGCACAATCAGAAGCATCGCTCAAAGACGCACAATTACAACTATCTTACGCCAACGTTACCGCCCCCAGCGCCGGACGAGTTGGTAGAAAAAACGTCGAAGTTGGCAACCGAGTCCAATCAGGAACACCATTAATGGCGATCGTGGATAACCAGTATTGGGTAATTGCGAACTTCAAAGAAACTCAATTAGAAAAGATGCGCCCAGGAGAAGAAGCAGAAATCAAGCTAGATGCTTTCCCCCATCACACCTTTGTTGGTCGTGT
>NZ_DASQZC010000388.1:0-9036 GCF_035638895.1 Nostoc sp.
AAACTAGCAGAGATTGCCGAGCAGTCGCGATCGCTAGACCGAAATCGCGCTCGTTATCTTTTGGCGAGTGATTACATTGAAAGAACCCAAGCGCAAAAAGCGCTGGCTTTACTAGACGGGCTAGATAGAGACTATCCTATCCTCGCGCCATATATTCTACTGAAACAGGCGCAGGCACAGGCTATTCTGGGCGAAGACGGCAAAGCCTCGGATCTCAGGCAAAATGTGCTGAAACTGTATCCTAAAGAAGCGGCCACAGTCAAAGCACTATATCTGATTGCCCAACCGAAGCAACACGAAATAGCGATCGCTCAATTTCCTTCCAACCCTCTGACTTGGGAAATTATTCGTAAACGCTTGCAAGAAAATCCTAATCAGCCACAATTACAATTGATTTTGGCTAAATATGCCTATGACCAACCTGGCATAGTGGGCGTTTTGGATCAGCTAGTAAAACAGCCTACCCTCAAACCAGAAGACTGGGAACTCATTGGTACAAGCTATTGGGAAAATAGTCAATTTCTCAAAGCGGCGAACGCTTATGTCAATGCACCTAAAACATCGCGTAACCTCTACCGTACCGCACGGGGGTTACAGATAGGGGGCAAAGATAAAGAAAAAGCGATCGCTACTTATAAACAACTAGTACAGCAATTTCCCAATAGCGAAGAAGCTGGGACTGCACTACTACGATTAGCAGAAACCGCAAAAACCCCTAAAGACGGCTTACCTTATCTTGAGCAGGTAATTAGTAAATTTCCCAAACAAGCTAGTACTGCACTGGTACAAAAAGCTAAAATTCTCCAAGCCGCTAATAATCAAAAGTCAGCTAGTGAGGCATGGCAATTACTCATAGCCAAATACGGCAATTCTGACGAAGCGGCAGAGTATCGTTGGAAAATCGCCCAAGGTAAAGCCAATGCTAAAGATTACGTCGGTGCTTGGCAATGGGCAGAACCAATTGTCAGCAACAACCCCAACAGTATTTTGGCTCCGAGAGCAGGCTTTTGGGTAGGAAAATGGGCAGCTTCACTAGGCAAACAGCAGGAATCTCAAACTGCTTATGAGTATGTGATTAGCCAGTTTCCATACTCATACTATGCATGGAGAGCCGCAACGATGCTGGGGCTGAATGTTGGCAACTTTGACAACGTGCGCGTCATGAACCCAGAAGTAATCACACCGCAGCGTCCAGTACCGCCTGCTGGTTCTGAGACTTTCAAAGAATTGTATCTGCTGGGTCAAAACCGCGATGCCTGGTTACAATGGCAGACAGAATTTCAGAATAAACTTCAGCCAACTGTAGCAGAGCAATTTACTGAAGGGTTGATGCGGCTAGCAAGGGGAGAAAATCTCATCGGAATTGATAAAATTTCTAAAGTGGAAGATCGGGAAATACCAGCAGAAGTTGCCCAATATGAGACTCTGAGCAAACAAATTACCTACTGGCAAGCGCGTTATCCATTTCCCTATCTGCGGGAAATTGAAAAATGGTCTATTGAGCGTAAACTTAATCCTCTGCTAGTTACTGCTCTGATGCGTCAAGAGTCACGGTTTGAACCAAAAATTAAATCCGTTGCTGATGCTACTGGCTTAATGCAGGTGTTGCCAAGTACAGCTAAATGGATCGCCCCACAAATCAAGGTGGATTTCAAAACAATAAGTCTAGAAAATCCCAACGATAACATCATGCTGGGTACATGGTATTTGGGTCATACCCATGAGCAATATAACAATAACTCACTGTTAGCGATCGCCAGTTACAATGCTGGCCCTGGTAATGTCTCAAAATGGCTGCAAACTCAAACTACACAAGATCCAGATGAGTTTGTTGAACAAATTCCCTTTGATGAAACCAAAAATTATGTGCGTCAAGTATTTGGCAACTATTGGAATTATCTGAGACTTTACAACCCTGAGATTTCTGGCATCGTAGCAAAGTATTCAAAGACACACCCAAAATTGCCGACGCAGTAATTTTTCCCAATGAGATGATCAAGTTGGATACGTGAGTTTGATTACTCTCTCCCTGCCTAAAAACTCCATCCCGCAAGTGGCGTGGAGTTTTTATTTGTACTTAGGGAACATACCTTCCACTCCCTGCCCACGTAGATAATCAAAAATTAAATACGATTCCTATAGGTTAATTAGTTTTACCTAGTAACAAAATCCTATTTTTTAGCAATTTTAGGCTCTTGAGATTAGTCACTGTCTTCTAAATTCTTCTTTAATCAAAATTACTCAGACCCATCATCTGATAAGCAATAAAGGCAGTATCAAAGGATTGGAGATAATTTACATTCTTGGGATAGCTAGATAAAATGTCAGAATTGGCGGCTGTGTTAATTGATGCGCCGCTTTTTTCATTTTTGGTTGTATGAACGCTAGTAATTTTAGGCATAAAATTAATCCTTTTATAGATATTTCTTAGTTTTAAATATAAACTGAAATTCATTTTTTTTCTAATTAAGTTTCCATACCAATATGCTAGGAAATCTTCATGAGGTAAGCAAATACTTTTAATTCTTAATTTGATAAACAAAAGTGATGCCAATTAATACTGGCATTGCAAAACTTTCTATAAACCTTACTGACTATTTGCTTGAAGCTCGGATGAATGGTATCAATTAGCCGTTAAGGAAGATAAAATAAGCTGATCGTGTCAAAATGTTAAGTGTATAGTTTATTTGCAAACACACTTATGCCGAAAGCAATTTGGAATGGCGCAGTTTTAGCCGAGAGCAATAATACCGTAGTTGTGGAAAACAACCATTATTTTCCTGCTGACAGCATTAACAAGCAATACTTCACAGACAGTAGCACCCACAGTACTTGTCCTTGGAAAGGTGTCGCTAGCTACTACAGTATCGACGTTGATGGGCAAATCAATAAAGATGCTGCTTGGTATTATCCCAGCGCCAAGGAGAAAGCTAAGAATATTGAGGGTTATGTGGCATTTTGGAAAGGTGTAAAAGTTGAGGCTTGATAAAGATTCCTGGAAGTATTTTATTTTCAGGAAATTGATATTATGTCCGACTAATTGCCCATAAAATAATTAGCCCGCTCAGGCTTATGTCTGCGCGGGCTTCGTATTTAAACTATTTGCAGATTTATTTTAATGCGTAATTATATCTTCGCCTTGCGAAATACTGCAAGATTTCTCTTCGTTAGCCAAGCCAGACTACAAGCAAGGATACTACCACCGATCGCACTGGGTTCGGGTACTCTTCTCAGTAAAATAACGTCACTGACTGTAAGAGTAATGTTCCCTCCTGCTCCTGAATTATTCCTGTCAAGTGCGATCGCGCTTGGTTCGAGTACTCTTGTCGGTAAAACGTCACTGCCTGTAATAGTTATAGCGTCACTGGCTGTAACAGTTAAAGTGCCTGCTGCTCCTGAATTAATGTTACCAGCAGCGATCGCACTTGGTTCGGGTACTCTTGTCCCCATAATGCCACTGGCTGTAATAGTTACGGTGCCTCCTGCTCCTGAATTATTGCTATCACCAGCAATATCGCTTAGTTCCTTGGGTGGTGCGATTATGAAACCATTAGAGGCGTTGATACTTATGTTGCCTCCTACTCCGAAATTATTGCTACCACCAGCGATCGCGCTTGTTAGGGGTGCTCGTCTTAATAAAAGAAGATCGGTTTTGAGAATTATGTTACCTGCTGAACCATTGCTGGTTTGCTCAGAATTGATGTTGGCGCCATTGGAAATCCTTAGGCTACCAGTAGAAATAGTTAAATTGCCGATGTTAGCGGTGTTACTTAGATCCCTTACCTGACTACCATCGGTCAACCTCAGTGCATTAGTATTAATATTCACACTACTTTTACCGTTAATAGTGCTATTAATAAGCCTCACTTCACCAGTAGGGTTATTTATTTTCAGATTGTCACCGTTGATGGTGCTATTGATAAACGTTAGGTTACTAGAATTGTAAGCGTTGATATTACCAGCGATCGCTAGCCCAGAAAATTTAACATCGTCGGCGTTAATGTCAAACACGGGGAAGTCATTATTGCCACTGATGGTAAGTAAGTTAGCACCTGGGCCATTAATAGTGAGATTTTTAGGGATCGCAAGTGCCCCACTTGTTAGGCTAATTGTACTGGGATGACTTACCAGTAAAAACTCTACTAAGTCATTGTTATTTGCAGTGTTGATGGTGTCTCGCAATGAGCCAACGCCACTGTCATTGAGATTGTTAACCGTTAAGGTAGCAGCTTGTGCTGATTCCACTTGCATTATTACCCAACCTAGAGCAACGGCTGTGGAAATAGCTTGAGCGACAGCCTTTTTTCTATTGTTTTTTGTCACTTAAAACTCCTCCTCTTAATTTGTCAAAAAATAAAAAACTTATTTGTACAATTACATAGATACATCATAATATTTAAATTTAATTTGCAAAGGGGATTTTGATAATTCGCAGATTCAAAACCTAATTGAAGAAATTTTATAAAGCTGTGAAATATTGCCCATATCGCTACAAATGGTCTGTTTGTCGCATTCTTTTTTAAAATTGTTATAAAATGATGCGTTACGCCAAAGGCTAACGCACTCTACAAAAATACCTGAAACATGATTATGAATTATTAATTAGAAGCTGCCTTTTCTGCTACATTACGAATTATTTCCTCCAGCGTTTGGAGTAATTCTTGCTCGTTATAAGGTTTAGAAAAGTAAGCCCTAGCACCCAATTGTATAGCTAGTTGCCGATGTTTATTGCTGCTACGAGAAGTCAGCATTGCAACTGGAATATTTTTTGTATCAACATCTGAATTTATCTTACCTAAAAAGCCATACCCATCAAGGCGAGGCATTTCAATATCACAAATAACCGCCTCTACTTTCAATCCACTATGGAGTTTTTCTAAAGCATCTTGACCGTCTTTAGCTTGCTCTACTTGATACCCTCCTTTTTCAAGGGTCAGCGCTAAAAAGCGGCGAACGTTAATCGAGTCATCTACAATCAAAATTGTGCCTTTCTGTTTAACAGATGCTGCTGATATTTTCTCTTCATCAAATATCAGGAACGGTGTTTTTAACCTTACCGATGGTAATTGAGTACCTTTAGGAGTCCGCCGATTTGTAGCGATCCAATACAGCAACTCATTAATATTAACTAGTGGCACTACTCGACCATCACCGAGAATTGTGCAGTTGCTAAAGCCTTCAGGTAAAGGTATATTTCCCTCCACTTGGCGAATAGCAACTTCCTGTTCACCCCAACAACGGTCTATTTGGATCGCTACTGGCTGATTATTACCTTTGACTACTAAGACGCTGTTAGCATTAATTGCTGCCGGAGTTTCTAACTCTGAGCGATCATAGCGCAGACAATTAAACTCTAAATATTGAGTCAGGCGAATCAGTGGTAGCATGTTTCCTTGCCAATTTAGGACTTCGCTACCTGCCATTTGGAAAACTCGCTCGTCTTGGAGTAAAGATATTTCTGAAATGACATCTGTGGGAAATGCCAATAGCATTTTGTTGATTTCTACCAGCAGAACTCGCGCTACGGAAAGGGTAAATGGTACTGATAAGGTGAAGGTAGTACCAACTCCTGGTTCCGTATCAACTTTCACATCTCCTCGAATCAGTTTGAGGTTGTTACGAACCACATCCATACCGACACCGCGACCAGATAATGCTGTGACTTGCTCGGAGGTGGTAAAACCTGGTTCAAAAATTAGTGATAACAGTTCTTCATCACTAGCATTAGCAAGTAAAGAAGCATCCAATCCCATAGCTAAAGCGCGGGTGCGAATTTTCTCCAAAGAAATACCCCAACCATCATCACGGATAGTAATTAGGGTGCGATTGCTGCGGTGACTAGCTGTAATTTCAATCAATCCTTGTTCTGGTTTACCCAAAAGGCGGCGGGTGCTTGAATCTTCAATACCATGATCGAAAGCGTTTCTTACCAGATGCATTAAAGGTTCGTTTAATGCTTCTAAAATGCTACGTTCAATTAAAGTATTGCCACCTTCAATTTTTAACTGGACATTTTTCCCATACTCTACATTTAAATCGCGCAAGGCTCTAGGAAAACGTTCAATTAAATCAGACAGAGGCCGCATTCGGATGTGATTTAACTTTGTTTGTAACTGTTTGGATGTTTTATTTATTTTACGAGCAATTTGGTCTGTATCATCTACACTGAGTTGAACGTCAGTTGTTACTTCCTGTACCTGAACAATGGTTTCCATAACTTCCTGCGATCGCAGGTTTAAATCGTTATAGCGATCCATTTCTAAAGTATCAAATTCTCTCTCTATACCTTGTGCTTGTTGGCTATTTTCAACTTGCACCTGCACCCCAGCTTGAGTAGAAATTTTGTCATAAGCGATACGTAATTCCTGGTTTTCGCGGTCGAGAACTTGGACTCGCTGGTTTAAGTTTCTAACGAGTTTGCGTAATCTTTCTAGTTGCGAGTTTAACCCATTTCGCTGAACAACCAATTCGCCAAATAAATCATTAATTTGCTCTAGTTGTTTGCTGGGAACTCGGACGCTATTTTCATGAGTTTCCCGCTCTTTAACAACACTATTTAGCTCACCTTTACCTTCGCCATATCTGGTATCTGGAAGATTATTTTCTTTAGAAAATATTGTATTATGCTCTGTAACATTGACAGCATTAGCATCATCGGCAAATTCTACATCTGCAAATGTAAAACTAGCAGCGATTGCTTCATGATTAGTCCAATTTTCTTTAATATTTTCTGGTTGCCAAACAGATGTTGACACTACTTCTGTGTCTGTGGCAATATGTGGTTTTACTTCTGCTGATAATAGTGGCAGAGATGGCGTATAACTACTATTAAAGTCAAGTTCTGTAGGTAAGTTATCTAGTTGATTTGTCAGTACCAAAGCTTGCGATCGCCGCCATGCTTGCAATGCTAACCGGGCAATTTTGGGAATACCCGAACTACTAACAGTTTCCAATTGCTGAGTTACTGACTCACAAAGCTTGGTAAAAGCTGCCAACTGGAGCATTTCACCCAAACCGCCCAATTCAGCAGCCATGATCACAACTTCTTCATGCAATCCGGGCTGTTTGCTATCTGCCAATATAGATTCTAGGCGTTGCAAACACTCTTCTACTTCGGTGCTAAATAGCAAGGGAATAACATCTTGCCCATCTTCTGGGGATAGCATGGTTGAGGCATCTTCAGGGGTGGGATCACCCAAGCGATCGTGCAACTCGTCAAAAATTGGGTAACAAAAGGTTGCTAACCACTGATCTTCGACAACATTTCCTTCTGCAAGCAATTCTACAATCTGACGCAGCCAGTCAACTCCAGATAGCAATAAACTTTGCAACTGAGTATCAATTTCAAGAGAATTTTTTTTAGTTTTTAAAACTTTAAAGGAATCTTCGAGACGATGAGATAAATCACTTAGCGATTTAAATCCCATCATCCCCGCGCCACCTTTGATAGAATGAGCCGCCCGGAGTGCAGCATTGATTTTATCTAAATCAATACGGTTACTAGTATCGATTTCTAGTAATACCCCTTCTAAAGTATTTAAGTAATCAATTGCTTCTTCCAGAAACTGCATCTGGATTTCTAGTTCTTTGTCTTGTAACATAGTTTTTGTCCTTAGTCATTAGTCGTTGGTCATTGGTCATTGGTCATTGGTCATTGGTCATTAGTCATTGGTCATTAGTAAAAGAACATAGACGCGCTAGCTGCTTCCCGCAGGGTAGGACAAATGACAAGGGACAAATAATAAAAGTCATTGGTTACTAGCAAAGGACAAATGACAAATGACAAACTTAACTAACTTTGAAAGCCTCGACAGTCTCTTGCAACTGATGCGAAATTTCCACAGTTTGTTGCAGAGATTCGGAAACTTGGCGAGAAGAATCGCTGGTGCGTTGTGATACAGCAGCGATATCTTTCATCAATTGGCTAACACTTTGTGATGTTTCAACCTGAGATGCAGTTGCAGTGGAAATCGACTGCACTAAGGAGTCAATTTCACGCGATACATCCAAAATTTCACTCAGACTTTGTTTAGCCTCCTCCACAATTCGAGTTCCTTCTACAACTTGGGTAGTACCTATTTCCATCGCCTGTACCACTTCACTGGTTTCTCGTTGAATATTTTCAACAATTTGTTCAATTTCTTGCGTTGCTGCGGCACTTCTAACTGCTAGTTCACCGACTTCTTCAGCCACTACGGCAAAACCTTGACCTTCTTCACCCGCACGCGCTGCTTCAATACCGGCGTTAATGGCTAGTAAGTTAGTTTGAATAGCAATTTGGTTAATCAACGAAACCACGCGAGAAATTTGTTGCGAAGATTCTCCCAAACGTTTCACTTTCTTAGCAGTTTCACCCACAGTTTCCCGCAAAGACAGGATATTTTGTACTGTTAAATCCATTGCGTGTCCACTCTTAGTAGCGGTGTGAGCCGCATGATTGGCAACGAAAGCAGCTTTTTCGGCGCTTTCGGCTACACCTTTCATAGATAGGGTCATTTGGTCAACAGCATCAAGGGTACGGTTGATTTCGGCAGCTTGGGTGAGTGCTTCCTCTGCTAAGTGGCGGATAGCTCCTTCGTTAGAGCCTATGGCAGTATTAACGTGGGTGGCAGCTTGTTGAACTTGGGTAACAATATCCCGGAGGCTTTCGACAATGGAGTTGAAAAAGTCGGCAACAGTGCCTATTTCCCCAGCCGTTACGTCTGCACGTACAGTCAAGTCGCCTCTGGCTGCACCTTCTACCTCATTGAGCAGTTGTAAAAGTTGCTGTTGCAGTGTTTCTTGTTGATGCAGTTCGTCGCCAGAACCGATTACTGCAACATTCCTAGATTGTATCTCTTCTAATAATTTGGCTTGTTCTAAGGCATAGCCGATTTGAGTTGCTATCTGTTGAAACAAGTCAATTTCCGGCTGTTGCCAAACACGAGGAGTTTCGCACTGATGAGCAATTAATAAGGATACAAGCTGTCCTTGGGCAAGAATTGGTACGATCAAATTACCTTTGACAGCAAATTTTTCCAAAAGTTGGACGTAACC
>NZ_DASQZC010000389.1:0-2275 GCF_035638895.1 Nostoc sp.
TTCGTTAGCTGCTCCTATATATGCTGTAAGTTGCAGTGGATGTTCATATAAATGCTCAATTGAACCTTTGGGTTTGTCTGCTGTTTTCCACTCGCAAATACAGGGAATACCTTGATAGCTGGCAATACAATCAACTTTGCCCGAATAACTCAAATCATGATGAAAAACTGAGCCTTCCACGAGTCTAACTGTGTCGATTTGTTGTAAAACTGGCTGGATACTCTCCCAATAAGGGCGACTCGCTTCGGGACAAACAGGGTTTTGTCCAAGAAGGTAGCGCTCAATTTGTTTGTGTGTTTGGGTTCCCCGACGGCTAGCAGTTGTAGTAATGCGGGTAGCTTCTTCTGTACCAACACGCGTTTTCCAGTTTAATAATCTGTCTCTATCTGCTTGTGATTTGGTGGCATTAAGTATTGTAGTCACGCTGGGAAAGCGATTTCCGTTGGCATCTACATAATATTGTTTACCATTTTCTCTCTTGGCTGTGGCATTAATTCGAGGTAGCAGTTGGGTATCAAATTGCATTATTAATTCGTAGTTCGTAATTTGTAATTCGTAATTAAGAAAGTGGCGATTAGAAATTTCAGTTCATCTTCCACACAGGCAAAACTAGCTTTTGCAGGTTTTAAAACTTTAATTTTTATTAGTCTGCGTAGGTAGACTACCCTGTGGTAAACTGCAAAGCATCTTTCTATTCGCAAAATCATTGAAAATAGTTTTATTTGGGAAAATAACGATAAATATCTTTCCGGTGTAGTACTCGCTGAAATAAGACTGTTTCTCCATCAAAAATAATTCCAATACGATAATCACCAACGCGGATGCGATAAGCATTTTCATAACCCTGAAGTTTTTTGAGGTTAGTAATTTCTTCAAAGGTTAATATTTCTGGTATGTCTTCAAAAGCAAGGGTTCTAATAGTCTCATAGTAAGGTGTACTTTTCAGAGCCTTGAGATCCTTGATAAAGCTGGGTAGATATTGCGTAATCACTCTTGTTCTAGTTGTGCTAATGCTTCATCAATATTCAGAGGTATTTCATGTTTTACTGCCTTCATTGCTAAGATAAGTCCTTCATCTTCAATAGCTTCTAGCAAGCGTAGATAGTCATCAAAATCTATGACTACTTTGCGGATATTACCTTCCATATCAGTAATCAGTTCTTGAGTAAAAGGGTATTTATCAGCTTGCATTTTGGTTGTGATTTTAGTAGTTATACTATGACTTTAGCGTTAATAAATATAGTATGACTTTAACAAATGTATTTGTGAGATTTTACTCAAGAGAAAAACGCAATAAAACCCGCCTTCCTAGATAAATCTTAATAATTTTGTATTATCTCTTATCAGATGAGATGCACTAAAGTAGAATATCTCACAGTGTTATTTCGTAGTTAATGGGTAAAATATGGAGCCTGTAACATTAACAGCAGTTGCAACTGCGATCGCTACTATAGTTTTAACTAAAGCTCTAGAAAAAACTGGCGAAAAGCTTGGCGAAGCTGCATTAGATAAAAGTCGTGAGTTAATCGAACAGCTACATAATAAAAATAAGTTGCCCTTGCTAGCCAATGCGACACAGCAGCCATTAGATTATGGTAAAGCAGTGCTGGAGTTAAAAGCAGCAGCAGATGCAGATACCGAAATCGCTCAATCTGTGCGAGAAGTGGAAGCAGCCGCAAATGCTGATCCCCAAGTAGCGCCGAAAGTCCAGGCGTTAGCAAATGAGCTAAACTCGCAACCAGCAACCGTCATTAATTCTACAAAGTTAGCTGACTCTATTAGAACCGTCATTCAGGGAAGTACTTTCACTGGCCCTGTTCAATTCTGACTGTACTCGCCTGAAGAGAAACAGGTAAAGTCAAATCTCTCTAATGAAATACCGCAAAATCTTCCTCTAAGTGGGGTGGTGAAGTTTGTTGGACGTGATGACGAACTGCAAACCCTTCATCAGATGTTGCAGCAAAATAATCAGGTGGCAATTGCGGCGATCGCAGGCATGGGTGGACTGGGTAAAACAGAACTGGCCTTACAATATGCAAAGGCTCACCGTGAAACTTACAAGGGTGGAATTTGCTGGTTGCTGGCAAAGGCTGAAGATGTAGGCATTCAAATTGTGCAGTTTGCCAGAACTCACCTTGATTTAAACCCACCAGAAGATTTGGATGTCCTCACACAAGTGCAATACTGCTTTCGGCTTTGGCGCGAAGGTAATGTGTTGCTAGTCTTAGACGATGTTGGAGAATATCAACAAGTTAAGCCTTACTTACCCTCGTTA
>NZ_DASQZC010000390.1:0-4741 GCF_035638895.1 Nostoc sp.
TTTAGATAAAAATAGCAAACAACAAGTATTAACTTCCTTACGCCATATTCAAGACCAACAATCTGATGTTAGCTTTTTATTACAGACATTAGGTCGGTTGTGGCTAGCTGGTGTACAGATTGACTGGTCAGGATTTTATACCCACGAGCGGCGTCATCGTTTGCCTTTGCCTACCTATCCTTTTGAAAGACAAAGGTACTGGATTGATCCTAAAAAGCAAGGAGAAGATGGCGATAGCACACCAGTATCACTGGCTAAAAAACCTGATATAGCCGACTGGTTTTATATTCCTTTTTGGAAACCTTCTTTACCCCCAGTACAACTAAAATCTCAAAAATTAGCAGCTCCCAAATCCAGCACTTTGGTGTTTCTTGATGAGTGTGGCTTGGGTATAAAATTGGTAAAAGAACTAGAAAAACACAACCAGGATATTATTACTGTAAAACTTGGTGAAAGATTTACGAGATTAGGTAAGTCTCAATATGCGATTAATCCTCAAAATCATCATGATTATGATAGTCTAATCAAGGAAATTATTGGACAAAAGCAGTTACCAAAAACAATAATTCATCTTTTAAGTGTTACACCTAGTACTGAACAAGAATTAGAAATTGAACAAGTTGAACAAGCTCAAATAAGAGGATTTTACAGCCTCCTATTTCTTGCCCAAGCTTTGGGAAGACAAGAAACTACTGATGATTTTAACATCACAGTTATTTCTAACAATCTACACTCGGTAACTGGAACAGAAATAGTTTCTCCAGAGAAAGCAACTTTACTCGGAACAGTTAAAGTTATTTCCCAAGAATATTCAAATATTAATTGTCGTACTATTGATGTTATTCTTCCCGCCAATGGCAGTTGGCAAGAAGAAAAACTTCTAGAAAAAATACTAGCAGAACTAACGGTTGATGATTCCCAAAAGTTAATTGCTTATCGAGGTTTGAATCGGTGGGTGCAAAGTTTTGAGCCTGTGCGCTTTGAGCAAGCTAAAATCGAAAAGCCTCGACTAAGAGAAAAAGGAGTCTATTTAATTACAGGTGGACTCGGAGACATTGGACTTGTTTTAGCAGAATACTTAGCTCGAACTGTACAAGCAAAACTACTGTTAGTAGGACGTTCTGCTTTGCCAAAAAAAGATGAGTGGGAAAAATGGCTCACTACTCATGATGAGGCTGATAGTACTAGCTGCAAGATTCGCAAAGTTCAAGAACTCGAACAGTTAGGTGCAGAAGTTTTGGTAGTGAATGCTGATGTGGCTAACCAGGAAGAAATGCAAAACGCGATCGCTCACGCTCAAGAGCAATTTAGTCAGCTAAATGGTGTTATCCACGCTGCTGGAGTTGTTAGTGGTGAATCTATTCAAAAAATAGGTAAAATTGAATGTGAGCAACAATTTCAATCGAAAGTATATGGACTTTTAGTATTAGAAAAAATCTTGCAAAATAAACAGCTTGATTTTTGTTTATTACTATCTTCTTTATCGTCTGTTTTAGGAGGGTTAGGATTTATTGCCTATTCAGCAGCAAATATATTTATGGATGCTTTTGTACACCAACATAATCAAAATCATCCTATTTCATGGACAAGCATAAGTTGGGATGGCTGGAAATTTGAAAAAGAAAATAAACAAAGTACATCTTTAGGTGCAATTTTGCATGAATTGGCTATTCAGCCAGAAGAGGGAATAAAAGTATTTGAAAGGATTCTAAGCTGTAGTGAATTTAATCATATAGTTGTCTCTACTGGAGAACTGCAAGCTAGAATTGACCAATGGCTGAATCTGGAATTTTTCCCAGAAAAAGAAGCAAATTTATTACTGCATGACAGACCTGATCTAGAGAATGTATACGTTGCTCCTAGAAATGAAATTGAGCAAAATATTGCTAATATATGGCAAGAGATTCTGGGGATAAAAAATGTCGGACTCCATGATAACTTTTTTGAATTAGGAGGAGATTCTCTATTAATAATTCAAGTTCGTAGTAAAATGCTCAAAAAATTAAATAAAAATTTATCTATTGGAGAACTATTTGAATATTCAACAATAAGTACCTTAGCTGAATATATCGGCAACAAAAAAACTGAGGAACTAACGTTCCAACAAGCTGATCAACGTGCTAGTAGAAAAGAAGCGGCTATGCAAGAAAAAAGACAATTAATGCAACAAAGGAGGAAGGTACATGGATAACCAAGAAATCCACAACTCTATCAGAAGCATAGCCGTAATCGGTATGGTTGGTCGATTTTCAGCTACTAAAAGTATTGAGGAGTTTTGGGAGAGTTTATGTCAGGGAAAGGAGTTAATTTCCTTCTTTAGTGATGAAGAATTAGAGGCTTCAGGCGTAGATCCAGAATTGTTGAGCGATCGCAATTATGTAAAAGCTGGTGTTCGTCTGCCAGATATTGAGATGTTTGACGCACCTTTCTTCGATATTTCGCCAAGGGAAGCCGAAATTATCGATCCTCAACACCGGATTCTGCTTGAATGTGCTTGGCAAGCATTGGAAAATGCTGGTTATGAACCTGGTTCAGGCAAAGGCTTGACTGGTGTTTATGTGGGAACCAATATGAGTAACTACTTTCTAACCAAACTCAGTTCCCGCCCTGATATGATTCAATCAATGGGTCTGGCAATTATATATGGCAATAGTCAGGACTTCGCCGCTACAAGAGTTTCATATAAATTGAATCTGAAAGGGCCCAGTCTCAACGTTCAGACTGCTTGCTCTACATCATTGGTTGCTGTTCACTCAGCTTGCCAAGGATTGCTAAACTATGAATGCGATATGGCTTTAGCAGGTGGTATTTCCATAGAATCTCTCGAAAAGCAAGGTTATTTCTATCAAGAAGGAAGTATCACTTCTCCTGATGGTCACTGTCGAGCTTTTGATGCTAATGCCCAAGGAACTATCTTTGGAGATGGAGTCGGGATTGTTGTCCTAAAGAGATTAGAGGATGCTTTAGCAGATGGTGATTGCATTCATGCAGTAATTAAAGGTTCAGCCATCAATAATGATGGTGCAGCAAAAGTGGGATATACGGCTCCTAGTGTGAGTGGTCAAGCTGAGGTGATAGCTGAGGCTCAAGCGATCGCAGGGGTTGCTCCAGAAACCATCACTTATATCGAGGCTCACGGAACTGGTACAGCTTTGGGAGATCCCATTGAAATTAGTGCTTTGAAAAAGGCATTTGCAGTTCGCACCAAACAGAAAGGATTTTGTGCGATCGCATCAGTAAAAAGCAATATCGGGCATTTGAATACAGCTGCTGGGGTGACAGGCTTAATTAAAACAGTCCTTGCACTAAAACATCAAAAAATACCTCCTAGTTTGCACTTTGAACATCCTAATCCTGAGATAGATTTCGCTAATAGTCCCTTTTATGTCAACACCAAATTATCAGAGTGGAAAACCAACGGGACACCTCGCAGAGCAGGTGTAAGTTCTTTTGGGATTGGCGGGACTAATGCCCATGTGATTTTGGAAGAAGCCCCGGCGACTGAAGCTTTCAGCCCTTCGCGTCCGTGGCAATTGTTACTCCTGTCAGCCAAAACCAGCACAGCGTTGGAAACCGCGACAGCGCAATTATCTACTCACTTGGAGCAAAATCCTGATATTCACCTACCTGATGTCGCTCATACTCTACAAGTGGGTCGTCGGGCTTTTGAACATTGTCGTATGGTAGTTTGTCATGACCAAGAGGATGCAGTCAAAGCGCTGACTTCCCTCGATCCGCAACGTGTTTTTACTTACCACCGCAAGCCTAATCATTGTCCAGTCATCTTCATGTTTTCGGGACAAGGAGCGCAATATGCAAACATGGGAAGAGAACTGTATGAAATTGAACCGACATTTGCTCAACACGTAGATACTTGCGCCGAGATTTTGCAACCCCACCTCGGTCTTGACATCCGCTCCCTACTTTATCCCAAGGAACAAGACACAGAGACTGCTTCTTCCAAACTACAACAAACAGCACTCACCCAAAGCGCGTTATTTGTTATCGAGTACGCCCTAGCTCAGTTATTAATGTCATGGGGAATACATCCAGAAGCAATGATAGGTCACAGCATCGGGGAATATGTCACAGCAACCTTAGCAGGTGTATTTTCCTTACAAGATGTTTTAGCAGTTGTGGCAAAAAGGGGACAATTGATGCAACAGTTAGCTCCAGGGAGTATGCTGGCAATTCGACTTCCAGAAAAAGATGTGCGATCGCTTTTGGCTGATGCTTCTCTAGAAATCGCAGTCATTAACAGCCCATCTTCCTGTGTAGTTTCTGGTAGCTGTGAGGCGATCGCTGCATTACAAAATCAATTATCCTCTCAAGAAGTTGAATGTCGTCTGTTGCATACGTCTCATGCGTTCCATTCCCAAATGATGGAACCAATACTAGAAGCATTTATTGAGGCTGTAAAAAAAGTCAAGCTGAATCCACCACGCATTCGGTTTATTTCTAATGTCACTGGTACTTGGATTACAGATGCACAAGCCATAAATCCCGATTATTGGTGTCAACATTTGCGACAAACCGTGAGGTTTTCAGATGGGATATCTCTACTGTTAAAGCAGTTTGAAGGTATTTTTCTAGAAGTAGGGCCAGGACGAACTTTAAGCACATTAACAACACAGCATTTAGATAAAAATAGCAAACAACAAGTATTAACTTCCTTACGCCATATTCAAGACCAACAATCTGATGTTAGCTTTTTATTACAGACATTAGGTCGGTTGTGGCT
>NZ_DASQZC010000391.1:0-7323 GCF_035638895.1 Nostoc sp.
TGCGATATTTCACCACTCGATAATTTTCTGACCGTGATGCAAGGTATGACAGTGCGGCGTAGCAATGGAGATAGTATTTCCATTAGCCCTAAAGATTTGCCGGAAAATAGCGTGATTCAGGTTTTGAGTTACAAATTTTGACGAGCAGGGAAAGCAGTAGAAGATTTCTGACTCCTGTAGAGACGCGATTAATCGCGTCTCTACAGCTTTTAGAATGTATACCACTGTGGGCCAAGTTTATCTGCGTCGCTGATGGGAGTCTCAACGGCTGTCGTCTCATTTATAGTCCAAATGTTGTCTGTACCTGCTGTCTGGTCGCGCCAGTAGATGTCGGTCTTACCATCGCCGTTGAAGTCGCCAAGAGATGGTGTCAAAGCCGCGTTATTAGTCGGTAAGAAAGCTTCAGTAGCAACTGTTGTACCATCCATCAACCAAGCGGTGTTCTCACCTGTGGTTCCATTATGCCAGAAGATATCGGTCTTGCCATCACCGTTGAAATCGCCAATTTTAGAAGTCCAGGATGAGTCAAGTGTCCCTAGAGCGCCTTCTGTGACTAAGATGCCATTCATCGTCCAAACCTTGTTCTCACCTGTTTGAGCGTTTCTCCACAGCAAGTCAGTGCTTAAATCGCCATTGAAATCGCCAACGCTAGCAGTCCAGGCGGCATCTTGTGATTGCAGCGCAAATTCAGTCTTTTGTGTACCATCCATAAACCAAGCGATATTATCGCCAGTTGTCTGATTGCGCCAGAAGATGTCACTCTTGCCATTGCCGTCAAAATCAACAATGGTAGGAGTTAGTGCTGCGTCTGTTGTGTCTAAAACAGTTGCATTCAGAACGGTGGTGCCATCCATCTCCCAAATAGCGTTCTCACCAGTTTGGTTATTATGCCAGAAGATATCGGTTTTGCGATCGCCATTAAAATCGCCAATCTGAGGAGTCCAAGCTGGGTCAACGCTGCTTAGAGAAGCCGCATTAGCAACTTTTGTGCCATCTATTAGCGCAATGCTATTCTCACCGGTTGTCTTATTGCGTAATAAGAAGTCGGTTTTGCCATCAGCATTGAAGTCAGCAATTTTGTAATCATAGGCAGTTAGGTCGAAATTACCCAGAGAACCCTGCTCAACAACTTTTGTCCCATCCATCAACCGAATGATAATCTCACCGGTTGTAGAATCGACCCAAACTTTATCCGTTTTGCCATCACCGTTAAAGTCAGGAGTAATCGCCGCACTAGTTAAGTAAGGATTAGGATTGGGATTTGCTGATCCAAATGCAGACTGGGTTACCGATTCATATTGTTTTGCTTGTGAAGAACTCCTATTCACAAAACTTGAAGAATCCAAATCTGAAGAAGTTATATTATCAAAAGAAGATAACAATATTTGTGATTTTCGGAAGGAATCTGATGCCAATTTAGCTGTAGGCAAGCTTGAGGACGGGTTACTTCCAAACATGGTGTTTTTTTTATGACTGGTTGTTATATTCTTTTAACTTTTTTTTGAAACCTCTTTCTGTAACCAAATAACATTTATTAGACTTTCAATATTTCTTTATAACTATTTTTTATTTATAAATATTATTCTTTGAAGATAAATATATGCTGATTTTAAACGATTATTATGGGAATTTCAAGCTCTCTACAAACAATTGCAAAATATTTTTTGTGTTTTATATAATAATTTGCAGATAAAACTTGATTAATTTATGTCTTTTCTTTGACATTCTAAATTTTGAATTCAAACATATACATTTATATAAATGTTACTCGGTTACATTAAAATATCTACACTATGTAATCACATTAGGATTGCTATAGTAGCTTGGGTAGTAAGCCTAAATTATCGATGAATAATAAAATAGCCTGCTCCTTTTAAAAGTGGGATATCTTAACTTTTCAATAAAATTGATTATTCTCCAATAATTTATAACTTGAGTTGAAACAAATATTGGTTAGAATAACTTAGATAAGCAACTATTAAGATGCATCAATGCTTCCTCTAGTTGTCGAAAGTGTAAAATAACACAATACTTTAATACATACATCAGCTATGCAAGCAGAATATCGGCAGCGTCGTGAGCAGTTAATGGCAAAAATTGGTGATGGCACAGCCATTTTTCGCAGTGCGCCAATGGCAGTGATGCACAACGATGTCGAGTATGTTTATCGCCAAGACAGTGATTTTTTCTACTTGACTGGTTTTAATGAACCACAGGCAGTAGCGGTGTTAGCGCCGCATCATTCAGAACATCGGTTTGTGCTGTTTGTCCAACCAAAGGATCGCGAAAAGGAAGTATGGACTGGTTATCTTTCTGGGGTAGATGCAGCCAAGGAAATTTATGGTGCTGATGAAGCGTACCCCATTAGCGAGTTAGATGAAAAGTTGCCGCAGTATTTGGAAAAAGCTAGCCGGATTTACTATCACTTAGGACGCGATCGCACTTTCAATGACCAAATCCTGCGACATTACCAAAGCTTACTACGAACTTATCCTAAACGCGGTACTGGGCCGATCGCTATTGAAGATACAGGCCCTGTCCTCAACAGCATGAGATTGATCAAAAGTGAAGCTGAATTGGGGTTGATGCGTCAAGCAGTTGCGATCGCCACTGAAGCACACAATTATGCCCAAGAAATTGCCGCACCCGGACGTTATGAGTATGAAATTCAAGCGGAGATGGAACGCATCTTTCGAGTCCGGGGTGGGATGGGGCCAGCTTATCCTTCGATTGTGGCTTCCGGTGTGAATGCTTGCGTACTGCATTACATTGAAAATAATCGTCAAATGCAGGATGGAGAATTACTACTAATTGATGCCGGTTGTGCTTACGGTTATTACAACTCGGATATTACACGAACATTTCCTGTTGGGGGTAAATTTACGCCAGAACAAAAGACGCTGTATGAGATTGTATTGGAGGCGCAAAAACAAGCGATCGCTCAAGTAAAACCAGGTAATCCCTTCAAATTAGTTCATGATACAGCAGTGCGCGTTCTCACCGAAGGTTTAGTTGAACTTGGCATCCTCAAAGGTGAAATTGATAAGTTAATTGAAGAAGAGAAATATAAGCCATATTATATGCACCGCACCAGTCATTGGTTAGGTTTAGATGTCCATGATGTAGGTGTTTACCAGCACGGTGAAGATAAACCACAGATTTTACAACCAGGCCAAATTTTGACAGTGGAACCGGGACTATATATTGTGCCTGACACCAAACTAGCAGAAGACCAACCAGAGACCGATCCTCGATGGATTGGCATTGGTATTCGGATTGAGGATGATGTGTTAGTTACATCTGATGGACATGAGGTGTTAACTGCGGGAGTTCCCAAAGCAGTGGATGAAGTGGAAAGATAAAAAAGGGAGAAGGAGGGCTAATTTCAAAGTCTCTCTCCCAAATTGGGAGACGTTAGAAAACCCGGCTTCAACAAAGTAAGCCGGGGTAATTCATGCACTTATAAAAAATGATAGTTAAACCTTAGCCGTGCATAGGGGGTGAAATGAGCATCCATTTCGAAACTTACGCGCTTGGACTTGATGACCTGTTTTCAACATCCTTTCTACCTGCGAGAAACCTGTACCAATTGAAGCCTCTGAAATTTAGAAGCCTCAAACCACTGCTGTGCCGTACAAAAAAGCTGTATCAAATAACTTATAGGTTAATTGGTACTTTAAGAATTGCCAGAAATATTGATGGACAGAATGCTTACACAGCAAGGATTACAGCCAAGCGTGTAAGTTTCTGCACGGATGCTCATTTGACCCCTTCAATATTGTCAAATCGGTACTCTTTGCTGCTTGACTGAGAATAGGACTCGCCAAAGCTGACCCAGAGATACAGAGCCTTGCTCCTGAACAAAAACCAAGGGCAAGAGAGCAGCCGTCCGTAGGACGGCTGAAAGAACAAACAGTCCCAGTAAGCCACCGGCACCAGGCAGAGTCGCGAGAAAGCTACCAGCTATGATTCCCATTGCTCCAGTGACACCAGCTACTGCTCCGGCGATCGCGAAGTAAGTGGATTGATTAGTCACTGGTGCCACTCCCATCATCAAATTGTTGGTACACAGGTCTATGGCCGCCCACGTCCCAGATCCCAGCAAGTGTAAAAAGGGTAACCATATCCAAAGAGAAATTGAATCATTGCCAGCTACTAGCCATAATAGAGGCGTCACCGCCACCAAGATTCCTACTAATAACATGATGGGACGATTCCCAATCCGGTCAGACAGTTTACCCCAGAAAACCAGCAGCAGCATATTAGCACCAGATCCTAAACCGTTATAGATTGTTACTAAGCTGACATCTATATTTAGGTCATCTAGCATGTAGAGATTAAAGAAGGGAGCGCTGACGTTAACGGCAAAGCACCAAATTGCAAGGTAAAGCAGTAACTTCAAAAAATTGGGGTCATTGAGGAAGCGAAGATGTATCCCGCTGCGGTATGGTTGGGGTATATCTGACCCCACGACTTTTAAAAGCTGCGGGTTCACATCGCTCATCCAGAACTGACAGCCCTGACTAAGCAGCCCAATCGCAATTCCTAGAACCAAGATTGCACCGTAGCCTTGGAGCGTTCCACTAGGCCAGATCGATACTGCTAGACCCAGCAACGGCACACCGATGAGATTCATCAAACTGAGAACACTATTGCGAAAGCCAAAATACCGCCCCCGCAACCGCCCAGGTACTAACACAGCCGTCCAGGTCATCCAGGGAGCACGGGCGAAAGCTTCAATGATATTAGCCACTAACATAATTCCCAATGTCAACAGCACCACTTGGTGCTTAGTGATATGGTTAGATGAGCTGACCAACCAAATCGCTGGCACAAGAATTATCCACAGTAGCCGCGCCGGGATGAAAATGCTCATGCAATACCAGTTGAAGCTGGTACTTCGTTCTACCAAATAAGCTCCCAGAGGTTGGAGCAGATTCACCAACTGAGGAATAGAGGCGAGCAAACCAATTTCTAGTGGCCCGGCACCCAGCTCTAGCAAGAAATTACTGAGCAACGCTGAACCAATGATGCTGTAAAAAACCGCAGCGAAGAGACTCTCGAGAGTTAATGCCCTGAGACTTGTGCGAATTTGCGGTTTGGAAAGTTTAATAGGCAGATTTGTGGGAAGAATTACCGTCTCTGTTAATTCCCTATCCTCTGGGATTTCCTGAATGGGGAGAGGGATCTTTGTTAATAAGCTTTCGTCTTCTACTTCCTGGAACATACTGAATAGCCAAAATTTAAAAAGAGTTAACGCGGCCTCAATTGCTGGTTTAATCTAGAGAACAGTAGGCGTGCATCAGCCTACTGGGACAATCTTTTTGAAAATACGTTAGGGAATGAGGGGTTATTAGCCCTGTTGTGTCACCTTATCAATAGTATAATAATATACAAAAATATCATTAAGATACAGAGTATGGTAGAGCTTCGCTCACCCGTACAAACCATCAACTTTGTGGACGAATATTGTCTGTTGTATAAAAAGCTGTTTTCAGATGTTAGGCTTTTTGAAGCATTTAAGTATCTACATATAGGAATATAGGATGTATTTCTGATTTAAAACCCAAAAGCCTCCCCCAAATAGCAAAAATTGTCGGATTAGATAACTATCAGGGCAAACGCATGGGATTTCTAAAACCCCTGCTGGATAAGGATCTTGACGAAAAAATAGGCTCAATTAAAAAACGCCGAAACCCTTGCTATTAAAAGATTTTTATACTTTAGATGCGTTTGCCCTGAGATAACTATCAAGCGCTACATCATTTCTTAACAAGATCATCTTGGGATGTAGAGAAGTTAAAAGCTTTGCGTTTAGAACTAATTTTACAGATACTAAAAGGTAGACCAATCATTTTAATTAGTGATGAGACAGGAGATAGAAAGAAAGGAACTAAGATTGATCTATGTTAGTTGTGATTTAGATAGACTAGGGCTACAGTAAGGAGAAGTTCACCCAAGCCTTTTTGCAGGTTTGTGGTGCCAAAGTTGAAATTATTAAGTGAACCGAAGCATAATTTAACGTATTGCCAAAAGTCGGGTTGTCGAGTGTACATTTGGGTGGTTTCGCTGGTTGCATGGCACAAACCACGGACTATGAACTATTGCCAGGCGTGAGCGAGTTGATGAGCGAAACGGCAATAGTGCGCTTAATGTTGAAGCCCCTTGCTGCCTAAAGAGAACCTTTATAAATCAGCTCTTATATGGAGTCACAACAGTTTGGAGAAAGTCTATATGTTTCACAAGATTCTAGTTGCAGTCGACACCTCTGCATCCGCCAAGGATGTCTTTAACAAAGCCTTATTTTTAGCAAAAGCGAGCAAGGGCAGCCTTATGCTGTTGCATGTTCTGTCGGGTGAAGAACAGGCGAGAGTAAATATACCTATACTTCCCAGGCAGGATTACTATCCATATCCCGTAATGAGTAAAAAAACTTTGGAGTTCAATCACCAGCGGTGGGAGGTTTTGGAAAAGCAAGGTCTAGAGCTACTACAATCGTGTACGGATGAAGCAACTCTAGCAGGCGTGAGTACAGAATTCATCCAATCCCCTGGTAATCCTGGTCAAACCATCTGTAACTTAGCCTCTACGTGGGGTGCTGACTTAATCCTAGTTGGACGTCAGGGTTTATCTGGTTTGAGTGAGTTAGCCTTGGGCAGTGTCAGCAATTACGTACTCCACAATGCTCCCTGCTCAGTCCTGACTATGCAACACATATCAAAAATGAATACTGAATCTGCTCAAGACGAATGAAGCAGAGTTAATGCATCGGATTGATATAATTAGAGATATTCAGGGAGTGAAACCATTGCATATTTATCAGAGCGCTCTGATATGCCGAACAAAACACCCTAAAAAGTCTTGGAAGTGAAGGAAAAAAGATATTTTGGTTCCTTTAACCTCGACAAGCCAAACTACAAGTAGGTAACTGGTGACAAGAAAACACTATAGTACCTCAAACGTATCGGCTCAATAATTAGGGGTATGCGGAGGAAAATAAGGTGGGCGAGGTAGACACAGTGTCATATTTTATGACACATGACGCAAAAGCAAAAGCTTCTTTCGAGTGACAAGTCAGCATCAGAGTTACTGCAAACCATCGACCCTTCAGGTATTGCAGATGAATCAATACGTTGCACCGTAGAGATATTATTGAACCTCGTAGAGGAATTAAACTCAAAGGTTAAAAACTTGGAGTCAGAAAATCAAGGGTTGCGGGATGAGAGTGATGTGAGAAAACAGCCGTTTAAGACAAAATCTTGCTCGATTACATCGCAAGCTTAAGGCAATGGCAACGAGAACACCGCAGGCATCGCATGATTC
>NZ_DASQZC010000392.1:0-8547 GCF_035638895.1 Nostoc sp.
CTTATCTTTTTCTATACTTATCATGTCCTCAATATGTAAGGATTTGTGAAAAAGAATAAAGTCACTAAAGTAAGTTGAGCCAAAACCTACATACCTATAAGCTGCAACTTCTCCGAACGGACTTAAGCATCGGAGAGAATCACATATCATCTTTCTTTCAACTGCTTTTGCAGGACGAAGACGGTAATTAATTCTTGAATAACTACCAGCCATTATGTTTATCCTTCATTGTTTAAATAGTAGTCAAAGGTTTTTTCACCAACCTCTTTATTCGATGAAACATTTAATAGTTCTTTAACTAGCTCAATTTCTTCAATTGTTTTGTTATATTGTATAGTCCCACGGTTCTGACGAGGCGGTATTGCTGATTGCTCAGCAATTTGAAAGGTTATACTTGTATTTGCTTCAAATACAGAGTGAAGTGAAGTTTGCAAATATGCTTGCTCAAGTAAACTCTCAGATATTTCACCACGCTCTACACGGCTCTTTTCATCTGCCATTTTTCTCAAGAATGTAAGAACGGGAACCGTTAGTTCAGATACTTGTTGTTTGATTGCTTTGTAGATTGGTGAGTCGTAGTCAATACCTGTTTTCGTCGTTGTCCAAGGCAAATAAGCAGCATCATCAGACTCGAAGAAAGCGTAGCCTCTAAAAAATGCAAAATCAGCATGATATTTTGGGAAACCACTTTTTGTACCCCAGCCCATTATTTCAGTTTGGTCAGCTTCAAGAACCATGCGTTCATTGCAAAATACATACCATCCACCTTCATTTAGATTTCTATCTGATACACCAGCATACAATCTAACCTGCACCGGTGTAGTTATTTCATGGCTTCCAAAGTAATTATATCCTTTTTCAAATTTTGCAACTTTAATCGTGTCCGAAGTACGAAAATTAAGGGGAGTTGGACTCAGAACCTCATCATTTATACTAATACTTAAGCCTTTATTTATTTTTAATGAATATGCGATAGTTAATTCTTGCTTTAATTGCGATATAAAATTTTCTAATCCTAAGTCATCTGACACATTTTCATGTAATTTTTCAATTAATATTCGAGTTCCAATGTCATTGGATTCGTAATCACTATCTTCTTGAACTTCTGAAAATTCAAATGTCCATTCATCTTTCTTTTTCCATTCTTCTACATCTTCGGAGACTACAAATTTCGAGCTAGAGGTAGTTGATTCAACTGTAAATTTTTTTCCAATTTTGAAAAAAGCTCGCTTCATCCCAATTCCAAATCTTCCTATTGATTTTGGTGTTAATTCAGCATCATTGGCTCTTCCAAATTTGAAAGCATACTCCTCTGCGTCATTTACCGTTATTCCTCCACAATTATCTTGAATTTGAAAGTACTCTTTGTTCACTAAAATTTTTATCCAAAGCCCTTCATAATTCTCATTGCTTTGTAAATGAGTTGCACCATCTACTGAGTTGTCTACAAGATCGATAATCGCACGAATAAGCGGTATGTCTCGCACCAACATATATATAAATAAATCTTTAGTTGGTTCAGCATGAATTAGCCGTGGATTATCAGTCATCTGATTTTACTTCTTTATGAAATACCTTTTTTATAGCGTAGTTTATGCTTATTTGGCTTGCATCCATTTTCCTCTGCTCCTAACCATAAAAATAACCCCTGAGAGCGATCGCATATCTGATCAATACAAGCGTACTCTATCAAGGGTTATTGTTCAACCGTTTTATTTATTGTTGAATCGAATTATTTATTGTTCAACCGAATTATCTCTCCACAATTATTTGTCCACACTATCAATAGACTATTCTACCGTTACAGACTTAGCCAAATTTCTTGGTTGATCGACATCCAAACCGCGACGGGCGGCAATATGATAAGCCAATAATTGCAAAGGAACTACTGTCAAAATCGGAGAAAGTAATTCTTCTACATGAGAGATGGGAAGAAGATCGTTAAAGATTTCCGCAGCTTCGCCATCGTTGACTGGAGTCACGCCAATTAACCGAGAATCTCTAGCTTTGGCTTCTTGGGCATTTGAAATAACTTTTTCGTAAACACTACCAGGGATTGCGATCGCAACTACTGGTACTTTCGCATCTAAAAGCGCGATCGGGCCATGTTTCATTTCTCCAGCCGGATACCCTTCGGCGTGAATATAGCTAATTTCTTTTAATTTCAACGCCCCTTCTAAAGCAATAGGAAAGTTAATTCCCCTTCCCAGAAAAATAAAATCTTGGGTTTCGGCGAATTCGTGGGCTAGCTGTTCGGTTAAACGTTCCTGACTTTCCAAAGTTGCCTCAATTTCTTTAGGAATCTGCCGCAACCCATTAATAATTTTCTCTAAAATATCTTTTGAAACTGTCTGGCGACGAGCTGCTAAATCCAATGCCAATGCATAAAATGCCATCAGTTGGGCAGTGAAAGTTTTTGTCGCTGCTACTCCAATTTCAATTCCCGCTAGGGTACTGATAACATGCGGTACTAAATGACCAAGGCTACTTTCGGGGCGATTCGTAATGCCCAAAAGTCGCGCTTGATATTTGGGTTCTTTCCCCTGGCGACGTTCTTTTTCCATTGCCAAAGCTGCTAGGGTATCGGCGGTTTCACCTGATTGGGTAACACCGATGATCAACGTGTTAGATGTCAATGGTGATGGTGCATAACGATACTCAGAAGCGTAATGCACCTGAGTTGAAATTCCTGCTAGTTGTTCGAGTAAATATTTTCCGATTAATGCTGCGTGCCAACTCGTACCACAGGCGACGATCTGAATTTGTTCTAAATCAGTGTATAAATCCGCAGGTAAACCAAGATTTATTGGCGATTCGGTAGATTCGGCTGGATCAAAGTAAGCATCTAAACTAGCTCTTACTACCCCTGGTTGCTCATGGATTTCTTTAAGCATGAAGTGTTTGAACCCCTGCTTTTCTACCATTGCAGGATTGAAGTTGAGCAGTCGGGGTTGTTTTTTCAACCTGTCGCCAGCAAAATTGTAAATCTCAACGCCCAAAGGAGTAAGGCGGGCAATTTCGCCATTTTCCAGAGGTAGCACCGCACGGGTGTAGGCAACGATCGCTGGCGTGTCAGACGCACAAAAGAACTCCCCTTGCCCAAAACCAATTACCAAAGGTGCTTGCTGGCGAACAACAATCAATTCATCGGGGTAGTCAGCAGAAATAACTGCGATCGCAAATGCCCCGTGCAAGTGGTTAACTGCTTGGCGAATTGCTTCTAGGAAGGGAGATGAGGGAGATGAGGAAGATGAGGGAGATGAGGGGGGAAGATTCTTTAAAAATTCGGCTATAAGATGGGGAATTACTTCTGTATCGGTTTCAGAAAGAAACTTGTGTCCTTTTCCTTTGAGTTCCTCGCGTAAGTCGCGGTAATTTTCGATAATGCCATTTTGCACTACCGCCACTCGCTTTGCCGTATCCATGTGGGGATGGGCATTGTACTCTTCTGGTTTACCATGAGTTGCCCAACGAGTGTGACCAATTCCAATCTGGGCAGGAGCTTCTATTTGTTCCAGTTTAGAACGCAGGTTATGCAATTTGCCCTTTGCCCGCACACAATTAACCTCACCTTCCCAAACAGTAGCGATTCCAGCAGAATCGTAACCCCTATACTCTAGTTTTTCCAGCCCAGCCAGTAAAATGTCTGTCGCCGCTTGAGTGCCTATATATCCAACGATTCCGCACATTGTTCACACCGCTTCTTTTTCAGGATGATTAGATCCAGTATAGTTGGTAGCACAAAGTAGCCTTTTTGCAAATAAAAAAGGGAGTAAATTACTCCCTCTGCCACTAGGTATTTTTAAAGATGCTTGCTATTAAGAAACTTTAAAGTTTTGAACACTGAGTTCTGAGTTCTGAGTTCCGTTAGCGTAGCGGGGCGTAGCCCGTGCTGAGTGAAGAATCAAGAAATTGTTTTTCTGATTTACTTCTTTTGCCTCTGGACTCAAGACTCAGAACTCAGGGAGAACTCTGAGCACAGCAAAGGCTTGCGCCTCAACCCTTCTAGAAGAATGGTTGGGCAGTAGACTCGCATTGCGATCAGAAGTTCGGGGACTTAGCACTGAGCTTTTTAGTAAGCCAGACCCATACTGCGAGTTGTTTCAGCGCCCAGGTAAACCCGGATGCTCAAAAAGTCGGTGGGACAAGCGGTTTCGCAGCGCTTACAGCCCACGCAGTCTTCTGTACGGGGTGAAGAGGCAATTTGAGCAGCTTTACAGCCATCCCAAGGAACCATCTCTAGTACATCAGTAGGGCAAGCGCGGACGCATTGGGTGCAACCAATGCAGGTATCGTAGATTTTTACGGTATGAGACATTGAAAAAACCGCTCCTTTCGAGGTGTTCTTCTCTGCGAAAGAATCATAATCAACGCATAGTTTACCGCAGTGATTGATAGGCCGTAATCAAAAGGCTACATAACTTCAAACAATGTAATAAGCACCCTTGATAAGTAGTTGTGCCAGGTCGTCCCTATTGCTTATTAATTAGCAACATTATAAAAGCGCATTTACCCCATTGACATACCATGATAAGGTTGAATCGTAAAGATAAATGAAATAAAAGTCAATCTAAAAGGCTAGCACCGCAAGGTGGAAGTTAAAAGCCAAAAATAAAAAGTCAAAAGTACTATGGAATAAGCTTTATAGGGATTTTAAATGGTTGCTCTATTTCCGTTGTAGTGTACTAGATATAGAAATTATCTATGGTATTTATTGATTAGCAACTATGGCAATCCTAAATTTCAGTTGTGAAAAGTACTATATCTATGGAGTTTTTTCAAGTCAAAAATTTGACATCCTTGACATATAGCTTTTGGCTCCAGAGGTTGATATTGAAGATGAGTTAGTCAAAGGTGTTTGTTATGGCTTGTTAGTGCAGGGTTAGATCAAAATGAAAATC
Source organism: Nostoc sp. (assembly GCF_035638895.1). Taxonomy (GTDB): domain Bacteria; phylum Cyanobacteriota; class Cyanobacteriia; order Cyanobacteriales; family Nostocaceae; genus Nostoc. The sequence continues at coordinate 4,902 of NZ_DASQZC010000392.1, forward strand.
TATTCTCAACGACTCTGTTTAGAACCACTAGAACCGGATCATGCCGAACTGCTTTTTGATGGATTACGAAGTGCTAGGATATACGACTTTATCGAAGATGTGCCGCCACAAAGCGTTGTATCGCTTCGCGATCGCTACATGGTGTTGGCGCGTCGTCAATCACCAGATGGAACGGAGATTTGGTTGAATTGGGCTGTCTGGTCTTTTGTAGAGAAATGCTACGTTGGATATGTTCAAGCAACAATTACTGTAAACAAAAGTGCAATCATTGCGTATGTGTTTTTTCCTAATTCATGGGGAAAAGGTTATGCACGCGAAGCGGTGACGTGTATGATTAATTATTTAGTTGAGACATACCAAAATCTGGATTTTTGTGCTTACGTTGATCTCCAAAATCATCGTTCTATTGCTTTATTGGATAATCTGGGATTTGTACGCTCGATTGTTTCTCAAAATGTTGAGTCTAACCAAGATGAATTTAAATACGAACTACAATACCGAAAATGCTAATTAGCGGTTCTCAATTGCATGGAACACAGCAATGCTTATTGGTGTTAACTTCAGCTAAAATTCCTTTGAAACCTCATTTCCAGCTTCTGGCTTCTGCCGCGAGTATTGAGGGGGCAGCCCTCCCATCAAGCATTCCCAGTTAGAGACTAGGAACGAGAGAAACGAGAGAATCCATAAAAAAACTATATATTTAACTTTTTAAATCTGACAAACTCATAATTTTTACTTTTCTACATTAGAGAATTTCTGAAATTGCAAACTCATCAGTTATAGCAGCAATTTCTACTGGGATCTTTGCCTCATTAACTATCACTTCCAGTTGTTCTTCTGGATGTTTGGCATCAAGGAATTTATCTTTTGTATACTCGCTTTCTCGGATTTGCCGAGCAATACTTTCTAGCAGCCAAAGTTGTTCTTCCACAGACAAAGAACGGACGGAGCGCTCAATTTCTAGTAAATTTGGTGATATCATTTTGCTTCTGATTCTAAGCGGGACGTATTTTTCAAAGATATTATATTCAGTGTATCTGCAAAAGTATAGAGCATCGCAAATCCCCCATCATTTTCCCCAAGTTTATCTTTTCACAAATCATAAGAGATTGCTATAAATAACCAAAAACCAGTTTGATGACTTTTTAATTAGGTATTCCTGCTGAAGCAGAAGGTACGCTAAACTGGCTACATGAATTACGAAACAGCTCGGAAACTCCTCATAGATCAGACAATCACAACCGAGGAAAACCCAGATGCGCTGTTGACGCGTATGAAACAGGGAAAACCACCGGTACCCGGTCAGATCACCTCGATTTTGTTGGCATTGAAAGTGGTCTTTGAAGCCCTCAAAGATGTAAAGAGCCTAGACCGAGAGCTGGCTTTGACCCTTTTTCAGTTAAGCATTAAGGCGCAACATCTGTTTGCCGCAGGGCGTAAAGCCGGGGTTGATTGGCCGCCACTACTAAAGGAAGATTTACTACGAATTTCCTTAGCATCTGAAAGTATCTTTTCGGGTACATGGCAAACTCTTGCTCCTATAGGGTTAGGGAAGTTGTAGAATACCAATTGAGTCATCTTTAAACGAGAAGGGATGAGGGGGATGAGGGAGCAGGGGAGAAATCAATTAAAAATTAAAAATTAAAGAACTTCTGCCCGATGCCCATTATCGAATTTGCAGTTCCCTTTCTAACTTGTCTAGATCAGTTTTGAGCAAAATCGTCATTTGACCAGTAAAAGCTTTGCCCGTCTTAGGTTGGGCAATTTCCACCCAGTATACATAGCGATCGCCTACTCGTAATTCTCCCTTTAAAGCTTCCCTAATTGGAGTTTTGGCAAGACGCGCCGAGTTAACTACGTTTTCGTTGGGATACTGGTACACGACTTGGGCGCGATCGTAATCTTGATAAATCTCTAAGCCATAAATCACCCGCAAAGATTCCTGGAGACGCGTAAATGTCATGCCGTTAATGGCATCATACATGGCAATGCGCTCGCTCCGAATTGTGCTACGGTCTTTGGAAAACTCCACCCTACCAGGAGGCAATACCGATGCTTGAAAAGTGAATCGTTGAGCAGCTGTATCAGTCTTTTGCACAAATAATCGCTCCCCACTCCTGGGACGGAGTGTGGGATGTGCTTTAATCCAAGTGCCTACTTCCTCTGTACTTTGCCCTGGTAAAGCATTAGCTTGAGAATCAAAAAGCGTTCCCACACACAGCCAGGGCGCTAGAGAAAAAGGCAAAATCAAATAGTTAAGCAGAGATTTTTTGAGCATTTTGCTGTTGAGGGCTTTCATGGAAATTTCCCCATTAGAGAGTAACCATAGTCTTCCCGTTTTTCAGCAAGATTATTTCAAGCGTCAACCCAACTTAGGGACTTCCAACTAAAAAAATATCCCATCGCTTTGGCAAGCAGGGGAAGCAGGGGGCGCAGGGGAAGTAGGGGAGGAAGAATCTAACGATCAATAGTCGCTCCCAAAATTGAATAATTTAATTTCTGTAAGTCCCTTAATACATCAAGGATCTTACTTGTCACGGCTCTATCATAGAAAAAGCCAAAAAATGGAATCGTTATGAGTATTACGTTCAGCCCAGAACAAGAACAAATAATCTAAATCTTACTAATTTAACAGTAATTAAATAACGAACCGCATACTCCTGCGGAGAAGCAAGCTACGCGTTAGCGTCATTTCAAAAGCGCGATAGTTATCGGCGACAATTTTATTTTTGAGGCTGTCAAAACCAGTAATATCTTGATTGTCTGTACGAATTGCGATCGCTAACCCAGCCTTAAAATAAGGACGGGAAAAAGAAATCGTCTTTGCCCTCTCCTCCGTAATCGTGATGGAACTAATCGCCGCATCTACCGTTTTGGCTCCTAAAGCTGAGATCATGCCATCAAAAGGCAGACTTTTAAAATTGAATTTAAAGTTAGCAGCAACTGCGATCGCCCTTGGGGTGCTGGAAGCAATCGCATTCATCACCTCAATAGAAAAACCTTGTAACTCACTACTTTGTCTTTGAAACTCAAAAGGTGGAAACGTCGGATCAGTAGCAATTTGCAGAGTTTTACCCGCGCTAGAGTTCACAGCACAGCCAGCTAGTAACAAACAGCTAAAACCTACAACCACACACCAGCGCACAAAACCAAATTTAACCATATTATTTTCTCTCGCCCTCTGCGCTCTCTACGCCTCTGCGGTAGCCGTGCATCTACCTTAAAACCTTACAATCAACTGTAGAGCAGTTTGACATAAGTAATGAACAGTACCATCCCCGCCATTATTTTTGACAATATCGAAAAAAACTTTGGTTCCCTCAAAGTTCTCAAAGGAATCACAGGCGAAATCAACCGGGGAGAAGTCGTTGCAGTTATCGGTTCCTCCGGCTGTGGTAAAAGTACTCTACTACGCTGCTTCAACCGCCTAGAAACCATTGACAAAGGGCGTTTAATCATCAACGGAATTAACTTATCTAGGCCTACTCTCAACTATAGCCAAGTGCGGCAACTACGAACACAAGTAGGTATGGTGTTTCAACAGTTCAACCTGTTTCCTCATCTCAACGTCTTAGAAAATATGACACTTGCACCTCAGAAAGTCTTGGGTAAAACACCGAAAGAAAGCGCCCAACTAGCGAGGTTA
>NZ_DASQZC010000393.1:0-3868 GCF_035638895.1 Nostoc sp.
AAGCGATCGCGGAATACATCATAATAACCGCCTCCTTCCCGCCGTGGCTTAATCAGTCCTGCTTTTTCTAGTATTTGTACTGGGTAATGTTTATCTTCCACTAGATAACGGTAGAGAGTTTCCCAACCTGCGGGGGCATAACCTAAACCAAATTGCTGTATTGTTTCTTCTTTGAGTTGGCGGTTAGATTGCAAATATTGAAGTGCCTGTTGCCCTTGTGATTGTCTAAGAGCGTGTTGATAAAATTGTGCTGAGGAAGCCAGAACTTCATATAACTGCTCACGCAAAGATAGCTGACGCTGTAATTCTTGGCGTTGTTCAGGTTCTAGAGTTTGTACAGGTACTTGGTAACGCCGTGCTAAATCTAGCACCACATCAGCAAACGAACGTTTTCCCAATTCCATGACAAACTTAATGGCATTTCCTCCGGCTTGACAGCCGAAGCAATAGTACATTTGTTTAGTCTGACTGACGGTAAAACTGGGAGATTTCTCATCGTGGAAGGGGCACAAACCGACAAAATCTTTCCCGCGTTTGCGTAAAACTACGTATTCCGAGACGACATCTACAATATCAGCCCGTAGTTTAACTTCCTCAATTGTGTCTGGGTGCAAGCGGGGGATTTGCATTCTAGTTTATCTGTTAAGTCATAGGTTGGTAGTTAACACTGCGGTGCATTTACCAACTGATAGCTATTATATTGTTGTTGCTAGACCAAGAATGATTTATATAAATGCTTACACTTAATTTCATCAGAGGAAATACTTAAAATGGGGCGTATTTTTATTTCAGCAGCTCACGGAGGCAAAGAAGCTAGAGGGATAGATCCAGGTGCGATCGCAGGTGGTACAACTGAAGCTAGAGAAATGATTCTGCTGCGGGATTTAATTGTCACGGAACTGAGGGCGCGGAATGTCGAAATTTTGGCAGTCCCTGATGACTTGAGTGCCGCCCAAACTATCACCTGGATCAATTCTCGTGGCCGCCGGGGTGATGTTGCCCTAGAGATTGAATCTAATGCCACTAATAGCCCTTCTGTGCGTGGGGCTGGCATTTTTTATATAGCTAATAATAGCGATCGCAAGAGTAATGCTGAACAATTGCTAGTGGGGTTGTTGCGCCGTGTACCCCAATTGCCGAATCGGGGAGCCAAGCCAGATACAAATAGTGGCTTAGGTAGTTTAGCATTCTGTCGCCAGACAACGCTTCCAGCTTTGGTGATGCAAGTGGCGTTTCTCAGCAATCCAGAGGATCGGGCTTTGCTGCAAAGTCGTCGCCGCGATTTTGCTTTGGGAATTGTCGATGGTTTGGTGGCTTGGAGTCGTGTAATTGACCCCACTCCTGGAACTCCGACGGAAGCAAATTATCCGCCAATTAATATTAATATTAATGGGCAAAAATACTCAGAGCAAGGAGTTTTAGTTAATGGTAATGCTTACATTCCCATTGATTTAGTAGACCGTTTGCGGATTGACCTTTCAAAAACGGCTAATGTTAACAGAATTACCTATCGCAAAGTAGTTTATGTTAAAGCGATCGAACTGCGAGATTTTAATGTTGCAGTCACTTGGGATGCTGCAACGCGTACTGTTAGCTTGCGATCGAATTTGGCAGTTTGCCCTGGTCAATTTTCGCGGGTGATGTCGAACGGTAATACTTCTGAAGTCCAGTTACAATTATTTCTGAGAAACAATAATGAAAATGCTTTAGTAAGCTTTCCTGACATCCCAAAACTTTATCGAGAAGAAGCAGGTATAGAGGGAGTGAACTATGACATTGCCTTTTGCCAAATGTGTGTAGAAACTGGATTTTTACGGTTTGGTGGCGATATTAGACCTGAGCAAAATAACTTTGCCGGCTTAGGTGCGATCGGTGGTGGTTCGGAGGCTGCATCTTTTCCAAGTGCCAGAATTGGAGTAAGGGCACACGTCCAACATTTAAAAGCTTACGCTAGTTTAGAACCTTTGGTACAAGAAGTAGTAGATCCCAGGTTTCGCTTTGTCACACGCGGGATTGCACCATTAATTGATCAGCTATCAGGGCGGTGGTCAGCAGATTTGGATTATAGTACGAAAATTTCAGCAATGCTCAAACGATTATATGAATCAGCAGGACTTCTTTAAGTGTTGAGTAAATAAACTTGTACTAATTACTTGAACCCTCTTTTTCTTCTCTAGGAGACGCTGTGCATTGGCGGCGTACTTGGCGTACTTGGGGGTTCGTTTGCATCCTCATAGGAAACCTGTACTAAGGTTTTGCACAGCGCGATCATCTACGGTGGGCGGAACGCGATCGCAAACGTGATCTGCTTCAGCATAAAAATGCCGTAAAGTTGTAAACTTGATAGCAATTAAGAAGACAGACCGTGATCCTTCCATCAAGCAGTAGAGCGTTAGTAGCAAGTCATAACAGTAGTTTAGAGTTTACCAGCCTCGCCAAACTATCAAGTGGAAACTTGCTTGCAGAAGTGGATCTTCGTCGGGCTGTAGTAAGTTTAAAGCTAAGGCAAGACAAAAAAGCGTCGATGGGTCAGTTTCTGACTCCCGCTTCAGTAGCCCAATTGATGGCTGAGATGTTTAATAGCCTGGATTTGCCTGAAATATCCTTGCTTGATGCTGGAGCAGGAATTGGTTCATTAATAGCTGCTTTTGTAGCAAAAGTATGCCAGCAGGCAAAACCTACGTCAAGTTTGCGCGTTGTAGCTTATGAAATTGACCCTTTTCTAATTGGATATTTGCATAAGACTCTAGAGCTATGTGAGAAAGAATGCGAACATGTAGGTATTTCCTTCAGTTACGAAATTCGTGAGACTGATTTTATCGAAGATGCAGTTAGGCTGCAAAAGCTTGGTTTATTGAATAGTGCGATGCCTACGGCGGTAAACTACGCAACAGAATTTACCCATGCTATTCTCAACCCGCCTTATTTAAAAATCAATGCTCATTCCAAAATACGTGAATTACTGCGTTCCATCGGTTTGGAAACTAGCAATCTTTATACTGGTTTTATGGCTGCTACAGCACAACTTCTAAAACCAAATGGGGAGTTTGTAGCAATTACCCCGCGCAGTTTTTGTAATGGGCCATATTTCCGTAACTTCCGCAAGATGTTTTTAGAGATGATGGCTTTAGAGCAAGTACATCTTTTTGAGTCACGGCAAGAAGCATTTAGTGATGATGATGTTTTGCAGGAAACTATCATTATCCAAGCTACAAAACAAAAGCAAAAGTCCAGCAGCGTCAGCATAAATAGCAGTTGTGGTGCTAATGATGACTTTATCGTGTCACACTCTGTACCATATACAGCCTTAGTTAAGCCCGATGATCTAGAGCAGTTTATTCATATTATTCCAGATAATCTTAGCCAACAAATCGTTCAGCGAATGGCGATTTTTATCTGCACTTTAAAAGACTTAGGGCTAACAGTTTCAACCGGACGGGTAGTAGATTTCCGAGCAAAAGATTATCTAAGGATAAATCAAGAAAATAGTACTGTTCCATTAATTTATCCGGTGAATTTAGCGAATGGATATGTAGAACACCCAAAAATAACTAAAAAGCCTCAAGCAATAGTGCATATAGAAGAAACAGCAAATCTTCTAATACCAAATGAGCATTATGTATTATGTAAAAGATTTTCATCGAAAGAAGAGAAAAGGCGTGTTGTTGCGGTGGTTTATGATGCCGACCAATTTAATTATGGCTATGTTGGCTTTGAAAATCACTTAAATTACTTTCACAAAGATGGCCGTGGACTTAACCTTACCTTAGCTCGTGGGCTTGCTGTTTATCTCAATTCAACCTTAGTTGATGCTTTTTTTCGGTTGTTCAATGGGCATACTCAGGTCAATGCAACAGATTTGCGAAAA
>NZ_DASQZC010000394.1:0-55128 GCF_035638895.1 Nostoc sp.
CTTCTATTTCTAAATCTAATATTATTTCTCGTGTATCTTTGAGCGATTCTAGCTTACCTTCTTGACGATAGATGTCTGCCGCTTTTTGAAAATCTTCAATTGCTCCCTGTTTATCTTCTATTTCTAAACGGATATTGCCACGGTTGTAATAAGCATCTGCATAATTTGTATTAATCTGGATTGCTTGAGTATAATCTTCAATCGCTCCTTCAAAGTCTCCTAAATCTGAACGAGCATTACCACGGTTGTAATAAGCATCTGCATAATTAGGGTTAATTTGTATCGCCTGAGTATAATCTTCAATCGCTCCTTCAAAATCTCCTAAATCTGAACGAGCATTACCACGTTTTTTATAAGCTATGGCATCTTTAGGATTAATTTTAATTGCTTGGGGGAATCCTGGTTGAGAGCCTATTAAATAACGAGCAATTCCACGGTTTTTATAAGCATCTGCATAATGGGGATTAATTTTAATAGCCTGTGTATAATCCTCAATCGCTCCTTGGTTATCTCCTACATGAGAACGAGCTTCAGCCCGGTTTTTATAAACTACGGCAACATTAGGATTAATTCTGATAGCCTGAGTATAATCATTAATTGCTTCTTCTAACCGCCCTAGTTGAGACAGAGCTAAACCTCGTTTATTGTAAGATTTAGCATCATGAAGATTCATCTGAATTGCCTGAGAATAATCTGTGATCGCAGCTTCATAATCTCCTATTTGATAGTGAGCTAAACCTCGTTTATAATATAAATCTGTATCACTAGATTTTACTTGTAAGGCTTGATTATAGTTAGTGATCGCATTTGAATACTCTCCTTTCTGAAAACATTCATCACCTAATCTTACATAAAGTATATTTAAATTTTCATTATTATATTCTGGTTTAAAATAAGAGTTACTCAACTGATTAATAGTTGGCTTAGATACGATTTCCTGCTTCGGGAGATATTTATAAATTGGTGTTTGTTGCCTAGAAGAATTTATAGAAGATTGTAACTGTTCTAGATAACACCATAAACCACCACCATACAGTAATTGTTCAATCCCAAATGATATTTTACCAGTCTTCAACTTAATCATCCGCGTTGGAAGAAAGCCAGCCAAAAAAAGGTGATACTCAGATTGGGCTTCACTTACATCTTCTTGAATCAAAATGCAAACTACAACTGCATTTTTTTCAACCTCTTCAGAACTAATTGACCATCTAACTCTATCAATACTACCGTGACGAGATTTAACCTCGATACCAATAGATGGGTCAGAAGTCAATGTAAAATCTATATTGCCATCGCCGCCGAATCGCTTTTCATAATCGACTTCCGTAATAAAATCAGCTAAACGTTCTTTGACAACTTCCTCACCCAACTTCCCTTTGAGATAGCTAAGAAAAACATCACGGACTGGCAAAACACGCTTATATTTCTCAGCCATCAACCAGCAAAATTCTCGTAATGCCCTTAGCCTTTCTCCAGAGATTACAGTTAATTCACTATATTGACCTTCTGTTTCACAATGAAGCAGAGAACCAGATGCTAACCTTTTAATAAAATCAGACTGTAGCGATCGCAGTAGTGTAATCCAGTCCATTTATGTTTCTGCGAATCTTTTGATGAGATTATTCTATTAAAATATCCATTCGGCGTAAAGCTTTAAATCAGCTTTTTAGGCGTAGCCATGTCTGATTATGCCAGAGTTTTGAAGAGTTGGGAGAGTGCGATCGCTGGGAATAATACATGAAATATTAATTACGCTAACCACCAAAATCGCAAATGACCCAAAATCAAAACCCCAACCCTCTCACCGACTCCAGTCCCCCCTCCTCGCTTGCGGGGAGGGGGTTAGGGGGTGGGGTTCCGGGATACCCTTGGCAAACCCCATACGAACTTTGGAAAAAACTTAAGCCATTGGCCCGACAGATGCGGTGTGAACCAACTCCAGCAGAAAAACTACTTTGGGAGAAGTTGAGACACAAGCAACTTTTGGGTTTCAAGTTTCGCCGTCAGCAAACAATTGACCGTTTTATTGTGGATTTTTACTGTAATGAAGCGCGGGTAGTGGTGGAAGTGGATGGTGAAATTCACGACTACACCCAACAGGAAGATGCGATACGTCAAGAATTTTTGGAGAGTTTGGGGTTGCAGGTTTTGCGATTTAGAAATGAGGATGTTCTGGAGAGGATGGAAGGGGTGTTGCAGGATATTTGTGCTTGGTTGCAGAGATAGAACCCCACCCCCAACCCCCTCCCCGCAAGCGAGGAGGGGGCTAATTATGTGGGTTTTGGGAGTGTATGCGATCGCAATAGTGTAATCCAGTCCATTTATATTTCTGCAAATCTTTTGATGAGATTATTCTATTAAAATATCCATTCAAGGCATCTCCCACACTTTAACTGTTTTATCATAACCACCACTAACAATATTTTTACCATCTGGACTAAAAGCTACTGACTCTACATAAGATTCATGTCCAAAAAGAGTGATAATTGGTAGTCCAGTTTGCACATCCCATACTTTAATGGTTTTGTCATCACTACCACTCACAAGGTTTAGTCCATCAGGGCTAAAAGCCAAGGATGTCACTGCATTAGAGTGACCTTTAAAAGTACGTATCTGCCTATTATTTTGCCAATCCCAAAGTATGATGTTATTGTCTTCACTACCACTAGCCAAAGTCTGACCATTTGGGTTAAAAGCTATAGCACGAACACACCTTTGATGTCCTTCTAGGGTATTAATTTCTTTGCCAGTTTGCACTTGCAATAGTCGGCGCTAATGTTGCCCTTAAAATAGAAATATCTGGGATAAAAGAACTCCCTGTGGCAATAAAATTTCTAGCTTTTTCCAAAACTGCAAGTGTCTTATCTACTTGCAAGGATGATAGATATTTATTTATGGGAACTGCTTCAGCCACTCCATACCTTGTTATTGGTAAAATAATCTCTGTCATACTCAAAATCGAGGCGAGTAAAATACAAAGTACAAGTTTAGAGAGGTGCTGCAATATATTAGAAGATTTTATAAATACAGCCTGTTCTGCTTTTTGTAGTCTAGTCAAGTTCATCTTTTTAGGAATTCAGTCTTACCTTACAAGGAATCTCCGGTTAGTATTCCCAGTTAAGTTACAGAAATCTCAAATCCCTATTAAGTTGTTCTACAGTAACCCCTTCTCCCGCAAAACTGCATCTGCCCAAGCTGCATCTGCTTGTGACAACGCTGGTACTGGTTGTTGACTATAATCTACTACCAAATCATAGCCGTAGATATCATATACCTCATTTAACAATGTCTGCAAATCTATAACTGGTTGCGTATCTCCAGAACGCAAAGGCAGGGGAAAAGGTGGAATTATATCTGGTAAATTAAAAGCATATAAGTCAGCATAAGGACGGCGATCGCCATGACAAACTAAAATTATATTTGACTGATAAAAATCAGTTAAGCTGATAGCCAACATAGATTTTTACCAGTTTTTATCTAATACATTACCTCATATCGTAGCCAAACAAATTCGGGTCTACTTCTCCTAACTGCAACTCTGCCAAACCATATTCCGCCCATCGTCTTTCTACCATCGCCGCCACATCTGGATCAGATTCCAAAGGCGAACCCCATTCATGGTCTGTTTCCGGCGGAATCTTTGTAGTCGCATCAATTCCCATCCGTCCACCTAAGCCTATCTTCTCACTGGCAAAATCCAAGGTATCAAAAGGTGTATTCGGCAGAATAAACACATCCCGCACTGGGTCAACTTTAGAACTAATCGCCCACACAACTTGACGCGGATCACGAATATTTATATCTTTATCCACAACAATTACAAATTTTGTGTATGTAAATTGTGGTAAAGCACTCCAAAACGCTAAGGCTGCTCGTCGCGCTTGTCCCGGATATGCTTTATCAATGGAAATAATCGCCGCTTTGTAACTTAAAGCTTCCATTGGTAGGAAGAAATCGACAATTTCTGATACTTGCTGCCGCAGAATAGGTGTATAGATGCGATTAAGTGCGATCGCCATCATCGCTTCTTCTTTAGGTGGACGACCGCTAAATGTTGTTAAGTAAATCGGATTTTTCCGGTGCGTCATACACTCAAAGCGTACCAAGGGTGAATCTTCCACGCCGCCGTAATAACCCATGTGGTCGCCAAAAGGCCCATCTGATAAAACTTCTCCTGGTGTAATCGTTCCTTCCAAGACAAATTCGGAATCTGCGGGAACTTCTAAATCGACAGTTTTACACTTTGCCAACTGCACACCAGAACCGCCGTAAAGTCCAGCAAACAGCCATTCTGATAAATCTACCGGTATAGGTGTAGCTGCTGCCATGATAATTAGAGGATCTACACCAAGTGCGATCGCAACTTCTAATTTCTTCCCACGTTCGGCCGCTTTTCGCAAATGCCTTGCCCCACCCCGCACCGATAACCAGTGAACCGTCATCGTGTTCTTGGATTGTAGTTGCAAGCGATACACACCTACATTTGGAGTACCCGTCTCACAATCTCTGGTAATTACTAGTCCCAGCGTGATAATCTTGCCAGCATCACCAATATAAGGACGTATCAAGGGCAACTTGTTTAAATCTAAATCATTACCTTGAACTACAACTTGCTGACAAGCAGGGAAAAAGTCACGTCCTGGTTTCGCTTTCACCACATCAAACAGCACTTTTCCAAAATCTATCGCTTGGGAAATCTTCTTCGGCGGTTTTGGCTGTTGCAGCATACTTAGTTTTTTACCCAGAGTTTCCAACTCCTCTGGATGCTGCATATTCATCGCCCAGCAAATCCTTTCCACAGTTCCCATCAAATTCACCGCCACCGGGAAGGAAGCGCCTTTGACATTTTCAAACAACAATCCTGGCCCACCTTTTTGCAGCATTCTGTTGGAAATCTCAGCAATTTCTAAATCTGGGTCAACTAAAGCTGAAATTCGCCGTAATTGTCCCTTATCTTCCAAAATTTTAATGAATCCCCGCAAGTCTCTTGCCATTGTTCTAATAAAGCTGATTATTTAAGAAGTGTGAAGCGCTTTCTTATATTATGGGGCATTAGGCGTTGGAAAGAGGCAGAAGAGCAGGCTTGCCGTGAGCGCAGCCGAACGGGAGCAGAGGAGAAACGAGGTAATTTTTTATTCTCCCCCTTGTTGCTTTCTGCCCCCCTGGTCACTCATCTCCCCATTTTGGGAATTGTTGGTTTTAATTAGAAATTAACCTATTTAGTAACTTTTCTTAACTGTGTTTTTCAAAGTATTTAGTTATTGTATCTAGGGATATGCAATTATTTTTTATAAATAAGCGCTAACCTAATCAAACATGGCCAAAATATACTATACCTTCCTGGCGGGCGGCCTTGTTATATGGCCCCTGCCGGATTTATTTGTTAAAAGCTGCGACTGTGCCTTGTTTCTAGGTTTTTCTTAATTTTTGTGAGTTTGCCTTAGCGTAGACCAACCCAGGCATCGTTGCCCCTGCGAATATACATGTAACAGGTATTTCGTTAAATAGTATAAGAAATATTTTTTTAAGTTGAGCAATAAATTTGATTAATTTTCAAGACTATCAATAACTAATAATATTTTGCAACATAATTAACCTAAAAATACTACGCCAAGATTTTATGAGATTTTCAAGTAATAATGTTGACTTTACCAGTGTCAATATCGTAACAAGCGCCAACAATTTTTAGTTTCCCTTCATCGATCAATTTAGCTAAAATTGTTGAGCTTTCCTGCAATTTTTCAGCTTGATATTGAATATTGGCTATAACTGCATTCTGTATACTATCACCTGTTCTTAACTTTACCCTTTCTACAGATGGTTTGATACCCTCAATAATCAAACCAATTCTGCCAGGAAGTGGTTCGTTTTTGATTGCTTCTGCTACTGCACCGCATCTTTTATGACCCAAAATCACAATTAACTGCGACCCTAAAACTGCTGTAGAATATTCCAGACTACCTATAACCGTGTCACTGACGACATTACCAGCAACTCGCACAACAAATAAATCTCCAAGCCCTTGATCGAAGACGATTTCCGCAGGGACTCTGGAATCTGCACACCCTAATATAGCGGCAAAGGGATACTGAGCTTTAGCAACTAATCGCAAATGTTCTAGTGATTGATCCGGATATTTACGTTTTTGTTGGATAAATCGTTGATTACCATCCAATAAACGTCTGATAGCTTCATTAGCATTAACTGGATTGGGGTTGTCTTGATGAATATCAGTAATAGCAGTTTGCTCTGTATTCCAAAAACTATCACCAAAAACAGTAGTTGCAATACCTACTAAACTGGCAAATTTTAAGAAATCACGTCGCCCGACAAATCCATTAATTCGACTCATCAATCTACCAGAAAACAAAGCTGTTCTCAGGAAGATATCAGACTTAAGCAAGATGCAATAGTACCCTTTTACACGATTTAAGAGTCATTTAATATTCAGATAGCATCGTAATTTAGCTTTTATAAGTATGTAGGTAAGCATAACTAAACATACAAAAAAATCCTAGTTCGTAGTGAGCGATTCATCGCTCATAGCAAGTTTTATTGGGACTAAAGTATTTACTACAAACCTTTAATTATTCACCCCTATGTATATATTTTCTGTGTTACTTGGGAATACTTAACACAGTGTTGGCTATATTTATGACTTTTTTAAACAAAATCAACTGGAATTTTCTACGTAAAAATTCTCAAAATAGCTCTGGGATAGATCCATCTGCCCCTATCCAACAATCTACAACACCATTAACCCCCAAAAACCTAGCTAAATTAGAGCATGAAATGGAGCGTAGAGAGGCAGGCTCTCAAAAAATCCTCTCAGCAAGTGCATAGCAAAGCCAAGCGGCTTAAAGAAATTCCTTCAAAAGACGTGGCTGGTTATACCGAGGCACAGAAATTATTAGCAATTTATGAGGCTAATTTAGGTCAAGTTAAGGTAAGGCGGCAAGCTGAGTCAGATGCTGTGGAAGCTTTGGAGGCAGCGCAACGAGAAATTGAAAGCTTGTTAGCTTCAATTCCTACTGATGTTCATGATGTGCAGCACAATCGGGTATTGAGCCAATTGCAGAGTATTATTAATCAGTTAGAAAAAGTGCCAATGGCTGTAGGAGCGTACAGCTATACGCTCCTACTTATATATCAGATATTTCGTGAAATGATATTAGACCATTTGTACTATGTGTTTTCTGTTTGATTTCTAGCCAGTTGTGGTGAAGCGGTGACTGCTCGTGCTTGTTAAGTGCATCTAACCCTGAAAGGGTAGTTTACACGGGCGTCAACAACTGGCCATTGGGTGGGATTTTTGAGACGGGAATCGATCCCTTGTAGAATTTTCTCAATTTCCCAGTAACCCTGTTGATATCTCAATTAAAACTGCAACAGAAAAATTTTGGATGCCAAATTGCCAAAAGTACTCAATCAATTTTGATTGGGTAAACATAGGCGTTTTTATACCATGAGAAAACGCCCCAGGTTTCCTCTGGAGCGGCTTTGCAGGGTTTGTTGCGACTCAGCAGTATATTAAAAACTGATGCAGAACTTTATATATAGGAAGTTCGATAAGCCTTGCTGTTGAATTGGGGTTCTGCCCCATCCAGTTAATTTGCATTTTAATCATTTTTTCCTGAATGAATGTCCTGTTTTACCTTTTTACTCCCTGTAGATGTGATTAGAAACGCAAGGATTATTGGGGAGAATTCTTTGAGCATCGAAAACGACGGTCGCGGCAGTGGCAGGAATTGTTATAGCTTTTGTATTAGTTTATAGATAGCGTAGGCGCACCCCGCCTTAGACATCGCTATCGCCTGGTGAAGTTTCCTTATTAAAGTGGTCTTATATTGAATGGGGGCAAGAGGGAAAAATCCGGATTAATGTCTTTTACCTGCTCCCAGATATAGCTCACCCACTTTAGGATCATTCAACAGTTCTTGACCCGGGCCTGAAATAGCATCGCGTCCTGACTCCAGTACATAGCCGCGATTAGCCATCTCTAAAGCCTTACGGGCATTTTGTTCCACTAATACGATCGCAGTACCCGCCTGATTAATTTGTTTAATCTGCTCAAACACTTGTGTCACCAAAATCGGGGACAAAGCAGCAGATGGTTCATCCAAAATCAGCAAACTAGGTTCCAACATTAAAGCTTTACCCATCGCTAGCATCTGGCGTTCTCCCCCAGAGAGAGTACCAGCGCGTTGACGACGGCGATCGCTTAGTCTGGGGAACATAGCAAATATTTTATCTTTAATTGGTTTCAGAGGAACGTTAAGCACAAAAGCACCCATCTCCAAGTTCTCTTCAACACTAAGGGAGGGGAAAACATTGGCGATTTGCGGTACGTAGCACATTCCTCGCTGAACTATTTCATTGGACTTTAGCCCCACGAGATTTTCACCTTTGAAGGTAATTGTCCCTGTGTGCGGGATCAAAAGCCCAAAAATTGCTTTTGCTAAAGTAGATTTACCAGCGCCGTTGGGGCCAATCACAGTTACCAATTCGCCTGGTGCAACGCGGAAATTTACGCCTTGCAAGATATCTACATCTTTAATGTATCCAGCGTGGACATTTTGGACATCTAGTAAATAGTCATTTGTCATTTGTCATTTGTCATTTGTCATTTGTCATTGGTCATTGGTCAACAGTCAAGTTAAAAATAGCTATTGACTGTTGACTATGGACTATTAAGGAGTTTTTTGCAACTCTGGTCGTTCTTCTGCAAGAATTGCCCCTTCTACTGGGCAAACTTGGAGACATATACCACAATCGATGCAAGTGGCAAAGTCAATCCAGTACCAATCAGTTCCCTTGGCATTTTTGCCTGGGCCATCATGAATACAAGCTACTGGACAGGCATCTACGCAGTCAGCAACGCCTTCACAGACTTCTGTAACAATTGTGTGCGGCATGTTCTCGATTCCCTCTTTTCTGTATCGGCTATTTCTAGCCTAGCAGGGGAGTGGGGAGTGGGGAGTGGGGAGTGGGAGTAAGAATTTTAGATTTTAGATTTTGGATTTTGGATTAAATTTCAATCTAAAATCTAAAATTGAATTGCTCAATTCCCACTAACGCAATGGTTCAATTTTTGGGGAACCATCAGCTTTCATCCAAACAATTTGAGCAATGCCGCGATCGCTTGCATATTGGCGAATAGCGTCTGCATCCCTTCCCCCTAAATCAATTTCTACGCGCACCAAATCAGTAGAATCTCTGAGTTTTTGCGCGTAGGCAAAGGCAAAGGCGTTAGCGCTAGCCGTCTCTGGCACTACCAACCAGTCACTCGTTGGAGTTGCCTGTGGTAATTGCTGAGTAGACAACAGAACTTGGTATAAATCTTCGATACTTAGTCCAAAACCAATACCGGGAATGTTTTCTCCTTGGGGATGATATAGCCCCAAAAGCTGGTCGTAGCGACCACCTCGCCCTAAAACTCTAGCTTGAGATTCGGTATCGTTGACAACTTCAAAGACGATGCCAGTGTAGTAATCTATGGTCTGGATGAGACTGAGGTCGAGGATTAAGGGAAATTTTTTCTCTGATTCCAGTAATTCTACTAGGGATTTGAGATTATTTACTGCCTCTCGCTGTTCTTTGTCTAGATCCAAACTACTAACTTTTTGCAACACGTCTGCACTGGGGCCACGCAAATCTAGCATGGTTCGGGCGCGATCGCGTAGCTTATCACTTAGAGGTAAAGTATCTATAGTAATGCGGTCAAGATGAGCGATCGCACTGCGAACTTTATCCTGTAAATTAGCAGGAAAGGCACTCAGGAGCGATCGGGTAATTCCCGCTTCACCTAAAATTAAATGCCATTCTTGCAACCCTAGTGCTGCTAAACAATCTGCTACTAACAGTAGTACTTCCGCATTAGCCAACAATCCGCCAGCACCTAATAATTCCACCCCAGCTTGATAAAACTCTTGCTGGCGATTGTGTCTACTTTCCCAAGTGCGGCGAAACACATTAGCGTTGTAGTACAACCGTTGCGGATAAGTTGCATTTGCCATGCGAGTGACAACTGTGCGAGCAATGGATGCTGTTAATTCTGGACGTAGCCCTAATTCATCATCTTCGCCATTTTGTAGTTGAATCACCATCTGGCGCTGGATTGCTTCCCCCGCCATCAGGGTATCCATGCGTTCTAAAGTTGAGGTGATAATCCTGTGATATCCCCAACGGTGAAACACCTGCTGTAATCTATCTTCAATCCAGCGTTTTTTCTCCACATCCAAGGGCAATAAATCCCTGGCTCCTGCTGCTGGTTGATACACCATTATTTTTTCTTCCCACCAAACAAACCACCGAACAAACCACCACTACCAGATTTATCTGGTTGCTTATCTCCATTATTGGCGGATGAAGTCACCTTATGATCACTTGGTTGTTGTCCTAGAGCTCTATCTATTTTAGGTTTCCATTGCAAAGCCGTTTCGTCGTTGGGGTCTAATTTGAGAGCATTGTCGAAGTGGATTTTTGCCATTTTTAGCTGATTTTGCTTCAAATACACCATTGCAATTAAGCTATGGCAGTGACTATTTTTAGGTTCTAGCTTCAGGGCATCCTGCAACTCTACTTTGGCTTGGGGAAATTGGTTTTTATCAATCAAAGATTGAGCGCGACGAATATATTGTTCTACAATCGAGTCTTCTTTTGGTGGCGCTGGTGCTGCTGGTAGTGTATTTGACTGAGGCGTAACTGATTCAACTTTGGGTTGAGCAGGTGGCCGCGTCGCTGCGGATGGTTTGCTTGCACTCCGCATTAAATACACTAAATTCAACTCACTAACTTGGGCAATAACTTGCAGGGCTTGCTCTAAAGAATCATATTGGGTTTCGCCGATTTTAGCGATCGCACTTTTATAGAAATGCTCGAGATTAGGCGTCTGGGCTAACTGTTTAGCCAACTCGGTGGTGAGAGTCACTGAAGTAGATTCTTGTAAAAGGCGCTTGCCAATTTGCGACAAAATTAAAATATATTCCGTGCGAGTGCGATCGCCACACAGTTTTTCGTAAGCTGGGTTAACCAGCTTTGATAATAATTCGTTCCCTAGCTCTTTGTGACTAGCACTTTCAGTAAAACTACTATCCGGGTGTAAGCGACGGGCAACTTTGAGATAGCGTTTGCGAATCTCTTTGACATCCGCATCCACTGGAACGCATAAAACTGCGTGATGATCTATGAAATCATATTTAAATAGTCCACGATCTATTTTGAAAGACATATAGAGGTTTTGCACCAAAGCAGCAGTTAGATTCTTTTTAGTTTACCCAAAGTAAGGGGGAAAGCTCCCACCTGCTAAACCCATGCTGACAGTGGTGGAACTTGTAAAAGTTCGTTACTGAGAGTGTCGTGAATATAACCATTTGTAGCAAGAATTCTACCTGACTCGATTTTGACAGAAGTACCATCGTAGGCAGTGACTTTGCCCCCAGCCTCTTGTAACAAAATTATCCCGGCGGCAATATCCCAAGGAGAAAGCCCTCGTTCCCAGTAACCGTCGACACGTCCACAGGCAACATACGCTAAATCTAGCGATGCGGAACCACTACGTCTGACTCCTTGAGTAAGATGAGTCAGGTGACTAAATTCTGCGTAGTTGTTATCAGAGGTTTCGCGGCGATCGTAAGCAAATCCTGTCACTAGCAAGCTTTTATTAAGGTCCGATGTTACTGAAACCTTAATGGGGCGACGATTACGCGTTGCTCCTAAGCCAGCAGCAGCCCGAAATAGCTCATTATGGAAAGGGTCATAAATTACACCAAGTTGCGGAATGCCATTAATTAACAGTCCAATAGAAACAGCAAAAAATGGGTATTGATGAGCGTAGTTGGTTGTCCCATCTAGAGGATCTATTGCCCAAAGGTATTCATTCTCTTGATTACCTAATTTTCCTGATTCTTCAGCAAGGATAGAGTGATCGGGAAAGTGGCGGCGCAAAATTTCTAAAATCACCTCTTCTGAGGCTTTATCAGCAGCAGTAACTAAGTCACCAGGGCGACTTTTTTCAATAATTGCGTCTTCTAATTTACCTAAATAACCTTGCAAAACGACACCAGCAGCTAACGCAGCTTCAGTAGCAATATCTAGAAAAATTTGTAGATTAGTCATTAGTTATTAGTCATTTGTCATTGGTCATTAGTTATTCTCCCCCTGCCTCCCCTGCTCCCTCATCCCCCATTCCCCACTCCCCACTCCCCACTCCTCAAAGATTTTGACGGCGAAACTCAGCAGGAGTAAGGTGCATGGGTTTTTCTGGGTTCCAGATTCCTTGGCCCATGAGTCTAGCCCATTGTTGGGCACGTTCTAAACGCTGGTTATATTTGTGGTTAGGCGATCGCTCAATAAACATTGCATTCCCTTGTTTAACTAATTCCTCATTCAACAACACCTTATTTTTCCACACATAAGCTAGAGTTCGTCCGATTTTGTCTTTTGTTTCTAAATCAAACTCCAGCGTTACCGATTGTTCTGCACCTCCAATTAGATTTTCTAACTGTTCTTTTGCTGCGTCCCCCCAAGGCCGCTGTCGCAAATCTGGTGCATCAATACCAACTAACCGCACTTGGGAAATCAAATTTGGTTGTTCAGCCATGCCTATCACTTCCAAACTTTGCCCACTAACTACCCGCGCTACTTTTACCTGAGCCTCATTGTTTGGTAGCTGATTTTTACCTTGGCAACTTACCAAGAGCAACAAGCAACCCAAAATCGCTATTTTTCGCACCCAATCACCAAGATGTATAGGCATCAAAAATTCGGTGATTTTGAATTGTTTATGTTTATTCCTCATCTAAGGGTAAACCCGCTTTCACTTTCCCCCTAGCAAAATACCGGCCAAACTGGAGTTCGTAGACTTCATCTTCGTCTTGCGTCTCCACCTCCAAGTCAGAACGGGGGTAACTCACACATAACAAGGCATAACCTTGCCGACGTAAATGTGGCGACAATCCGATCGCCTCCGGTTGGTAAATTTCTCCTGATAAAACTCTCACCGCACAAGTGGTGCAAGCCCCGTTACGGCAGGAAAACGGCAGTTCTACCCCTTGTTTTTCGCCAGTTTGCAGGATGTAGCGGTCTTCTGGGACTTCTAGGGTGTGGGTTTGGCCAGTGGCGCGATCGCGAACTTTAATTGTGTATGTACGAGACATCTGGATTTGCGTTTTGGAATTGGGACTTTCAGATTCAATCTAAAATATCTTTCTTTATCTTTGCATTTTCTGGGATTCTATAGTATGATCGTAACTTGTGGCACCTGGAGAGGTGGCCGAGTGGTTTAAGGCGCAGACCTGGAAAGTCTGTAATAGGGGAACTTATTCGAGAGTTCGAATCTCTCCCTCTCCGTTTCTCGTTACTGTGTAAGCATTTCAGCGTGTACGGTTTTCATTTTACACGTTTTATGCTGTATTTTGTGGTTTAGTAAATTGGTTTAGTTGGTTTAGTGACTCAATTGATAAGGTAAATCAGGCAATCGCCACAAACTATTACAAGTTTTGCTTATCATTCGTATACCTATAAAGAAACACCCTACTTTTTACAGTAAGGTGTGTTTTTTACTTATATGTCTTGACAAGTAGATTATTTTATCTCTTTCCCAAACACATCTTTTTTGATATCGTCAAAGCACAACAAGAACTCATTGTCAACACTTACGATGGTGCTTGTAGGTTTTGTCAATTCACCAGGGTAAGGTCTGTACCATCCACCAGGTGTGTGACCCGGTGCTACTAAAGTTACATATTCACCGTCGTTGTTCCATACCTGCCAATTTTCACCCCAGTAATGTATTGCCTTGCCACGTTGCAGATCACTTTCTCTTGCCTTTCTTGCCACTATTATCACCCTCCCATTCTCGTAGTGTTGTATCTATCTCTTGCGGTGTAGCTTCTCGTTCGCGCCCATTATCGTCAGTACTAAAGCTACCATCACTGTTTACTTTTGTCTTACTCATCTTAAAAACCTCTCGTATTTGCGCTTATCTTGTTTTACTAAGAATTGATCGACGTTAGTACGGCATAACTTACAGTAAATTCTTTGCACTTTCCCAGCCTTGGTAGTGTGTATGCCGTTCTTTTTGCACTGCCATTGTTGGCATTGTGGACACTGGATATCGCCGTCACGGTTGTAGTAATTGGTCATCTTACTTTCCCTTCGGTAGATAAATACTTGCCCTTACTGTCTCAATCTTCTGTTTGTGCTTGATGTATGTTTCGCCAACTTCGTGATTATTGAGTACATACAGTTTTGACTCTTCTATATCCAGTTGACTGTATTCACCTTCAAGTCGGTTGAGTTCCGACTTTGCTATATCAATTCTTTGTTTGAGTTCCCGACGCTTGCCGTCAAGTGCGGCTACTTTGGAATCAAAATTTGATGTCTTGTCGTTTATCGTGTAAGTGCCTGTTTTGCGTATGGCGGGAATAACTTCTGATGTCAGCCATTTTTTGAAACGTTTTGCTTGCGCTTTGCGGGATGTGAGAACAAGTGAGTACAAACCAGACTCATTAATGCAAAGTGTTTGCCTACCTTGACCTGATACGTGTAATGTTCGTATCAGCTTTTCATCATCATCCAATCTACTTGCAGCTTTACTTACATCATCGAGTTCAAGCACCTTGCAGATATCTTGTGCTATCCACCACGGCTCATTCGCTGTACCAACAAACCGTACTTCGTGAGACTCAAAGTTGAAAACTGATAGATTTGTCATAGTATCCTATATGTTGTTGTAGAAGTGTCATTGTAGAGTGTCAGTTTTAGTGACAGTGTTGGGTGACACTTTGAGAGAAGGGTATGCTTACCGCGCCGATGCTCTACTCATATTGCCAAGTTCAGCAAAGATACTCTCTTTCATCGGTGCATCACAAAAAGCATTTCTTATTTCATCCCAATAGATAGGCTCTAAGACTTCGGGGCTTTTATACATCTCTTCCAGTATGATGCGGGTGTTAAAATCTTCCTCTGACTCTGTAAACATATCTATGGCATCACTAAACCAGTCAGGCAGTGGAAGTTCATCGGCAAGTAATTCAAGGGCGTAGTTGGCAATTATCGGCTGTATGATATTGGTGCAAATATTGAGGCAATCAAACCACCACCCAGGCATATCATCAGCATATCCACAATAGGCATTACTAAATAGGTCGTTAGCGTCAAACCCAAGATACATTGCAGCAGTGCCAATCAAATCGGGTTTTATCTCAGGATGCCCGATAGATCGATCGTCACATTCCTTCGATATCTCAGCACAGTAAAGCTCAATGACTGTAGCGGTGAGTTTCACGTTGAATGCAATCAAGAACATGTTAATGACATAGTGTGACTCCTGCGTGTTGAATTGCTCAGTGGTCGGCATGCTAGACAATTCCGGTGTTTCATCAACATCCCCCCAATCCACATCTGTTTGGTAAGCAATCTTTGCAATCGCATCTGCATTTTCAGAAGACATGACCAACGGGTTTACATTACAGTACTGACCATGTAAGCCATAACCCTCTTTTATAACCTCTATAACTATAGAGAGTGTTCTAGCTTTATACCCTCCCATCCGTTCAGCAAGATTCCCGTTGCAAGGATAAATGCTATACCCCTCTGACGTCCTTACGAGTTCATAACCGTTATCTAATGCGTATTGTTGAGTTGCAGCGAATGTAAATCTTGTCATCTTTTTAAACCTTTAGTACCGTGTGTTTTAAGAGTGTCACTCGTGAGTGTCATTCCTAGTGTCACTCTTGGGTGTCACTTCTTGGATATATCCTAACAAGTGATGTCACCGTGATGCTTGCGTGGCTGCACTTAATTACGGGAAAAATATCACACAATAATCTTTTCAGTACTGAGGTCTAGCAGTTTATTGACATGCTAAGGTCAGGCTATTAATCCCTTCTGCTGGTATCCACTTCAATTGGATGTCCACACTCTTTCAAGTATTTTGCTATTGCATATTGTGCTAGTTCCGACTGTGACCTAAATTCAAGATCGGCTTGAGCTTCAAGGAAATGTTTTATATCTTTTCTTATCTTTACTAGAAAACGCACGTTGTTTTTTGAGATCGACATTGATATCACCCTGAAACTTGACATCAATATTATTGATAGAAAATAGCGCAAGTATACCAAAAATCATCACCGTGCAATCACCGTGATGTCAAAAAACAAAGTATTTTTTATGTTACGTAATCACTCTGATGTCGTAGTGATGTCACTCTAGCTACATTGTTTACATGGCAGACAAAGCCAAACACACACGATACTGAACGACGATGACATTAAAGTACAGAGAACTGCAAAGCGAACTCAAAACGCTACGCAATAACGGCATACAGCTAGGCTGTAGACTTGATGCAGAATTTTCGATACTAAAGGCTGAATACGATAAACTGCATCCCGTAAGTAATGTTGTTACAGAAGCGTCACCTGTAGATGACACTTTTAGTGACACTAAAAATGACACCCTAGACTGTCACTCCCGGCAAGCATCCATCAAAGTACTTGAAGTACGAAACGATGACACGGTAGTGCTTGGTATTCATGGCGAATATCGCGTTATTCCCTGCTTTTGGGACAATCAATCCGATAGTGCTGTAACAATCAATAAAGAAGTTGCGATTACAGGTGATTCTGCGGTAGGTCGTAACAACGATGTTTGCAAAATTGAGATAGTAGGCGATGAACGCGGTAGTTACAGGGCATTCCCTATTACATCTGTTGAGGGAAGATGTGATTGGCTTCACCCTGATGCATCTACACGCTACTACCAAATAAAAGCAAGACTTTCAGTACTCGACTCCCATAGCAGCATTATTGAAGTTGATACAAATGGACAGAGACCTGATCTCGTTACATCTGACGATATATGTCTTTGTCGCTACTACGACGATCACGTTTTTGGTATTACCCGTTATTTCCCGAGCGTTGGCACGTTTCAACGTGTCGGAGGTCGTTGGTTGCTTGCTAACAGATCGAATGGTGTGAAATGGCTGTCAGTAGTACAGGCTGCGAGGAAGTATCTCTTTCCGGTAGGTGCAAAGGTAGTGTTACAAGCTGAGGTTGGTAACGACAAGAGGTTCGATACCTACCGCATAGACAAGCTGTACTATTCACACCTTTGCCTCATGGCAGTATGTACCAACGAGCGCACGAATCTTGCTGCAATAGTTCCGATGGTCCAACTTCACCTACCAACAAAAGGAGAATAAACAATGACACGCTTCATAACAGTTACAGGCAACATTCAAATTTCTGAAGTAGAGTACCTTGCATCACAGCTTACTGATTACAGTGAAGATTATTCGCTAGCTATTAGCTTATTGAATGCAGTAACTCAAGACACATACAACTTTGCCGATTATATTGGCGCAAAAAGAAGGTTGAGTTGTTATCTCAACGTTGATATGTGTGAGATATCGAGACTGTGTATCCTTGCTCGTCAAGTAAAAACTTTCTTTGACAACAACGATGGCTCTACATTTACTACAGGTTATACCAATGCTGAAATCGGTTACACAATGACAGTCACTCAACTAGTCTCGGCACTACTATCACTCCCTAATCAAAATGCTTTCGTAAGCTTCTATGCACCAGAGTCACCCTGTTCCGTGAAGTCTGTACACGCTCCCGTATACGACACATCACACGTTTATTTGGATTACAAAGCATGAAAAATATAAGGACATCGATTGCAATACTAGCTCTAATTGTTGCAGTAGTTGCTAATGCTGGTATCTGCCACCGTGGTGAAAGCCGTCAAGGGTGCGAATGCAATGAAACAGCTAATCATTAGAAGAGTATTAGATCACCCTGATCACCCATCTGGATATGTCATTGAGTACTCTAATTTCAGCAACAAGTACTATCCGGGCTTCGTTTTTCTAACGTTCCGTGCTGCATGGAAACACGCTCACAGATACAAAAGCTTCTTCAAGTAAAAGGACAAAATAATGCGAATAGTGGTATGGGCTGATGGTAGTCTTTTTGTTCAGTTTTTCTCGTTTGCAATGATCACGCACTCGGTACCACAACGCTCGGAAGACTTTGGTATAGTGCAACCTTTTACAGAAATATCTACACCGTTTGGCTATAAACTCATTCAATCTCAGGTATCAGAGCATGATTAACACCACGAAGGATTCTACTATCCGTACTATTCAGTCAGATGCTAAGAGTATGGATGTCAAGTTAAATGTTGACCTCAATTCACTGTCAATCAGCCAAGTAGAAACTTTAGCACAAGCATTTAAAGACGCTAAACGGTAACCTTACGATCGACTGACGATGACAACCGTGATGGTATGACATCCTATCAACTCAAACACACATACTGAAAAACAAGGAATTTACAATCATGGCTAACGCACCTTTAGACGCTTTTATCGGTTTCGGTCAAGTTTCATTCGTTGATGCTGACAAGACATGGGTGGCACTGACTGCGAACAATAAGCAGACAGGTGAACGCGAAAAGTACAATTTCACTGGCGAAAACTTTACTTTACAAGCATCTGCCTTTACTGGCGTTATTGATGGTGATAATCATTGGTTAATAGCAGTTCTAGGGACTGGTAGTTGCAACCCTAAAGGTGGAGTATTTGAATTCAAGGTGTGGAAGAACGGTGAAGGCGGTAACAAGGGTAGTTTTGACAAAGCAGCAGGTGACGCTCTTGGGCTGCAATGGCAAAAAGACGGATGCTACGCAGCGATAGAGGTAAGTTCTATTCCCGTGATGAAGACATTCGTTAAGGTGATGTCAGAGCTTAAGATTATCTGCACTAACGAATCGAAAGAGTTGCTTGTGCGAATGAATATTGCTGAAGCAGATTGTCCGGCACTTGAGGCAGCGTTTTCTGTGTTCTGGGCATACCTTGTTGCAAATGATGGTGAAACACCAGAAGAAGGCACGGAAGCTTACAGTGCTGCACTACTTATCAATGAGTCAGGTTTGATGTGTTTACCTGCCATGAGTGCTGAAATGTTGCCAAACGTGCCACTGAAGAACGTCATGGGCAAGATTACTGGACACAAAGTGGAGTGCTTCCCGTTCGCTGGTGAACTACCATTTATCGATGGTGTCTCGGTTGTGTTGCCCAAGAAAGAAGAGAAGAAAGGCGGTGGACGTGGTAGCTACAGTGGCGGCGGCAGTGTTGACCCTAAAGCAGCATTAGAGGCACGTGCCAAATTTTATGTATCTGAAATGGCAAAATGTGACGAAAATATTACCGACATAAAAGGAGCATATGCCAGCATAAAAGCCAATAAAGAATACCACGAATACTCTGAATTATTGCTCAAAATAATGGGTAAGTAGTGCCCTTTGTTTGAACTGTCACTCTAGGATGTCATTTTTAGTGTCACCTAGAGTGACACCCACAAATGTCACTTCACACATATATACCACCCATGACGGTAGATCACGCTTTTAAAAACTTTGATTTTATCACCACATCACTTGCACGGCTAGGCTTTAAGGGTAATTTTCTTTCATCGAAAGAAGTGTATGACTTCCTCAGACCTTATCTCGCTGGGATGGCTTTCGATACTGGTGATGATATGTACAATGAACTCTGGCAACAATGTCACCCCGCAAGGAAAACATCACAGTACGCCGTCGTGTTAGCGCGTCAATTAGGGCAAATACTTGCAGTTAACAGTTACAGGGTTGATGCCAAAAACTTTCATAATCTTGAAGCATAGCAATAAAAAAAGGCAGTAGAGGTAATTATCAATACCTCTAAACTACCAAAACACGATACTGAAGACATCAGAATATCACATGAATACGACAACTGACAAAACTGCCAAGTACAAAAAAGACTTCGATAAAACGGTATTCCTTGGTACAAAACAGCAACTCAAGATAACATCGATATTGCAGCAAATGGAAAGAGATACCGAACTTTCCGATGATATGCGGTTAGAACTTGAAACATACGCCACACAACTCTCTATTCCACAATCGTCGGAAGCAACGCATTCAACATCAAATAGCAGTAATGACAGCAATAAAAGACATTTCCCGCGCTACGACTTTAAAGAGGATTACGAGGAAATTTGCGGCTTAAAGGAATTCGGCTTCAACGAAAAGTCAGGTAATATTGCAAAGGAGTATGCTACATGGTTTCGTACAGAGTACCTACCAAAGTTCTTGCCGATGCCAGACAGCGAGCAACAGTATCCTATTGCTACCGCACTCGCGCTACTAAATTGCAAAGCTGTCCTCAGTCAACGTCAGTGCATACCGATGCCATATTTTATAGGCAACAATGGCAGTGGAAAGACTGAACTTGGTAAGACAATAGGACAGCATTACCCCAAGCAATTATATGTTGAAGTGCGTCCAGGGAACACTGGTGCAAGTATCCGTGATGTACTTGATGAGAAGTTCGGTCGTGGTGATGCTGGACTATGCCTTATCGATAATTTCAACACGAATGATGCAATGGCAAAGTGGGGGGCGCATTACGACATCCTCTTAGCGAACAATGAAGAATCGGCTATAAGTCGCATCTGTGGTGCATCTAACGATCAACAGAAGTCAGAGTACAGGCATTACAGTTACAAAATATTCACGAGTATTTTCGACCTCACGAAAGGACAGGCGCCAGAGTATGCAGAAATAGAACGTCGTACTATCGCTCTGAACTTTTTAGAAGGTAAACCCGCTAACAATCGCATTATGTACGACTGGGAAGGCATGAGTAGGGTATTCGCTCGTATCTGGGGTGATGAATCAATGGATTTATTACACAAACAATATGCACCAACACTTGGTAAACTTGGGCGCATTAAGCCGACAGCAATACCTGATAGTATCCCTGCTAAGAAATGGATTATATGCCAAGTACCAATTGCTGTAGGGGTTTACTGTGGTGTATGGCAATCAATAGAGGAAGGCATAGAAGCATTTGCAAGTCATTTTCAGTACCTCAAAGGCAGTAAACAAGCTGGTGTAGGTAGTGCCCTCTCTATTGTCCTTACAAAATGGGTGAAAGATGAACTACCAAAATTAGGAGAGGCTAATCGCAATAATCGTTACGCCAGCGAAGCATCAAAGCGTATTGATATCGAGATATCACAGGAAGAACTCATAAAGCAGATCACTACACGCATGGGTTTCTCGATCAGTCGCCGCGACATCGACGAACTAATAACGCTTATGAGTAATTTTGGCTACAACTACGAGCGCGTAGGCGCTGCAATGGGTTTTGTGAAACAACAAACACTTACTAAAAAGTAGCATTGCCACCCTGTATCACCAAGTGTCATTCCAGGGTGACATCTGTAGTGACACTTTTAATGACACTTATGTATGACACTTCAGAAAACACATATCAATATGCGAACAAAACAAAAATACAGTAACGTAAAGCGAGTATTCTATGACCGACATACAGGCGAACGCAGTGAAACAAGGCTGACGAAACAGCAAACATGCTTTGACAGTACAGCAGAATTCAACTGCTACATGATGATATCTCGCTACTTCCAGTCGCCAATGTTTGATATCGACGTTCACAACACTCTATCGCTTGGTGCTATTGACTGGAAGCTTGACTTTCAAATTACAGCCCGCCGTAACCAACCTCTAGCTAGTGCAATTCTTGCTGAACTTATAAATACCTTTCACGACACAAACCATACCTCTCTAGGGCAAATTTTCATCGAATACAAGGGCATACAGGATGACAACTTTCTTGACAAAATGTCATTACTTGCCACTACTACACCAATGTTCACGAAAACGATAATACTAGTATCTGATCACACAACGGCTTTTGGGTGTTATGACAAGAAGCGCAACAGGTTTTATTGTCACCCAATAGTGTCATCACATATACTGGAAGCAACGCTACAGAATGTCACTCAATCACACACACAAGGATAAAACAATGTCACCACGCAAAAACACAGAATCGGTTGAGTACAAGTCTACAGGTACGTTTCACTGGAAACACTTTACACAAAAAGGTAATTGGCATCCTGGTGTGAGTAGCACAGCGCCGCGTTTAGAATTCATGCAGGCACAAGGCAGTATCAAAGAATTTATCGACGACAAAAAGCAGACAAAATTTAATGTATTATTTGATGCCGAATATGTCTTTGAATACTTGTACCAAAAAATCATCGTCAATATGGGTTGGGAAAATGACGGCAAGATCGATAACGAAGTACTAGGATATTTTCTGAAAGATTTTGCTAACTACTGTGGAGATATAGAGCAACGAAAACAACTAGCGAAGTTACGGCAACAGGCTGTAGAGCTATCTGAAACATTCCCTAATAAGACACCAAAAGAATGGGAGGAAGTGCTGCTAGTACAACTTCAAGACACAACTAAGGAAAACAATGACACTACGATTAAAGGCAAAACGAGTGATGAGGGTGAACACGTACAAAATAGCGAATGCGAGGAAATCTATATTTCTGGTATACCTGCACACAATGAGGAAGATTTAGAGGAACGGGAAATATTAATGGATGACTACGACGCCGACACAGAAGAGGGCTGCGGGGAATGGAAGCCACCACAAAAAGAGGATACTGTTACCGTTGCAGCAATCGAAATCTATTCAGAGGGAGATATCGACGCTGAAGAATTACCAGCAAAAAACACGACCGAAGAAGATTCCCCAATCGTGCCCGTGATAGCAACAAAAAAACGTGGCAGACCTAAGAAGTCTTAGCCTCTACTCTCGTAATCCTTTCACTCATTATATCTAATCTGGAATCTACCCTATCAAGCACTACAGACATTTTATCTGTGGTGCTTTTGAGTTCACCTAGACTGCTTTCTAATACGATTACAGCCCTTTCTCTTGATGCCTTGTCAGCAAGTAATTGTCTATGTGAAGTGGCGCGTTCCTGAAGATACAGTACTAACAGTGCCACCACTGCTGGAACAACAAAACCCATAATACTCTCCGTCGTCATATATTTACCCTACTACTAAATCAGAATGTCATTCAAAGGTGTCAGTTTTAGTGACACTTCAAATGACATTAGTGAGTGACACTCCTGACAACACCTATAACTACTTAAAAAAAATAGCTTACACAGATAAAATCCATGCAAGCTAGAACACACGAACTGAAAACTTTTTACCCTTTGAGCAACAATTTTGCTACTTGTGCAGACAATGATGTACTTTTTGCTAGTACCACTTTTGCGGTTTTATCCAGGCTGTCAAGCGTTGCACCCTGGCTTGTGCCGATGTATTCCCACACTTGCAATTTAACATCTTTAAAGTAACTTTCAGGTACGTAACTCAAGACATATTTATTGCCGTCCAATGACGGGAAAGTTGTAAATCTGTAAATGATGTACCTGTTGAGTACTATTCGGAGTTGCTCGCCTTGTGCAGCACCAGCAGTTCCAAAGGGTACAAAAAACGCTTGATATAAGTTACCTGCTTTATACCATTTAGGATTGGCAGTTGTACTGGTAATGTATACAGCAATAGTGTTGTGAGTCAGAACAGCGTCAGGTTCTATCGCGGCAATTGGTAGTGTTTTCCCAGCTTTCACTATCGCAGTACGGCTTGTGTTGATAACTTGTTTCCACTCACTTGCTATGCTGTACATATTATTCAACTACGCTTCCGCCGTTAGCTTCCACCTTAGCTTTTAATCCAGCCCTACTGCTACCAGCGCGGTTATTTGCCGTGGCTGATGCTTGTTTCTGGATACCATAAGTACCACCACCAGGTAAGGTAAAGTATGGCTGAATTTCTGTAGCATTGGGACTACCATCGACCGAGATTTTACCGGGTGGAATCAATTCACCGAGCGCGTCTGAGATCGTAGCGATATTTGCCCACTTCGGGAAAGCAAAGCTAATGGTGTGTACTTGAGTCTTCTTGGGGTCACTGGGGTAAATACGCTTACCAGTCTTGATGATTACCCGACGTTGACCAATACGCTTTTTGAGGCGGAAAACGTAATCGGCATTCTTTCCGTCACTGTTTTCTGTGCTTTGTGTCAAAACAGTTCCGTCAGCAAGAGTCATTACCCTTGTACCGCCCTTTGCAGTGCGCTCAATATCACCAACAAAAATAGATGTGTCGGGAATATCAAGAAAACGGTGTGTGCTAAGTCTTGCAGCAAAAACACCATAAGCTTTATCCTTTACTGCACCTGTCCCCGCACCCGCTTTATCCATATAAAGAGGATAAAATACATGCTGCAATGATTTATTTGCCATCTGTTCCTTTTTGAAATATGTAATGAGTGTAGGGAATTTCACCCTACAGAATTATCAATTAGGCGTAGCTTGGAACTGAAGTATCAAGACCAGCGATAGAAACTACATTCAATTGGTAGGTGCTATCAAAGCTTTGAATATTCAAGGTCGTATCGGTCTGAACTGTGCCTGTAGTTGGCAAAGGATAGGAGTCAAGTAACTCACCAACCGTAGCGGTGGTATTCAATGCATTCTTAGTAACTTGAGCAACGGCACAAGCTTGCAAGAACTTAGCAAGGAATTCTGCCAGTGCTACACCAGTAGGTAAAGCATCCATGCCAGATACATAGGTAGCAACAGAAGAATCAGTGCATTTAGCAGCAACTTCAGCGAGTGTTAAATCAGCAGTAACAGCCATTTGTTTTGCCCCGTAAGGGTTTGTAGTTGATGCTTTAAGTACTAACAGTGCCTTTTTAAATCGTCAATACCTAGAAAAAAACTTTTTTACCCGATGGTATATATGTGCTGCTGTAGTGTCACTCAAAGGTGACAAAAATAGTGTCACTTGGAATGTCACTATTAAGTGTCACTATTACCAACATATGTACATGCACTTTTTTAGCGTTTTTCGTCAGGCACTAGACAAAGTTTTTCAGACAGGTTAACCAGTAAGAATAACTTTTTACCCTCCCTACCGCAGATGGCACTCGATACATTTACGATCAAAGGCAAAATAGTATTCACGATTACACCTGATACAGGTACTACTATCACCCCTGTTTTCGACTACACACCATTTCAAAAAGCAGGTTATAGAGTTATCAATGAATATCTGGAAATCAACAATCTCAAAGCAGTTGCATGGATCTACAGTGTTGCCAAGGTTCCATTCCCAGTATTTGAGTTAGAAGACACGGAAAGTAAGCAACTACTTACAGCAATAAATCTTGAGTGGAAGTCCGAACGCATTCAAATGGATGTACTCATTACCACAAATGAAGGTACGAATTGGAATCGTATAGCAGCATACAGCTTGCTGAATAGCGACCCTTACCCTTACAGGGAATATGTGCTTGGTGATCACACACTTGGTGACAATGCAATGATTGGTATCCAGATGCGTAACGTAGGCTTTGGACTATTACAAAACGGGAACCTTGGTAGTGACAGAGTAACTGTGTATGCCGATTTAGTGCGTGTTGTGACAATAGAAAAAATCTCCGATAGTGGCATAAAAATTGCTAACAATATCACTACGACCCCAAGCACTATTATGAATACTAATATCAATCGCACTACTGCGACACTCTTCAATAGCAGCGATAAAAACGTGTTCATTGATGTGGTGAATACCGTAAGCACGACATCACACATTATCAAGTTAGAACCTGGTGACTACTATGAATCACCAGCGCCGATTTACACGGGGAATTATTGGGCGGTAGTTGAGAGTGGTAGTACTGCAATAGATGTCAGGGAGTTCGTTTGATGTTTGCAGAAAAACAACGATCTGATCTAATGGATTTACTCGAAAAGAACAAGGATTTCAAACCTATACCTGTTTTTCCTGGACAGCTAACAAAACCAGTTACCAGCGTTCTCGGTCAAATCATTCGTGAGTCATCCATAGAATTTGATAGTTGTAATATTACACTAACAACTACGTTTGGTACATTTACTCGTAGAAACCCGGCTTGCCAGCCACCAGCACCACCACCACCACCGTTGCCGAACAGAGATCCCGTGACAGTGCCAAGGAATCTCTTAAGTTGTGGAAATTCCCTACCAGTGCTTGCAATTAAAATACTGGCATCTCAAGAAAGTACAATACTGAATTCCCAGGAAGCACCACCACACAGAAAGGGAGCACACTATATTTGTAAACAGGATGTACAAATCATAAACATAGAATATCCTGTAGAGTTCGTAGTTCCAGAAGGGAAGCCAAAAGCAGGTAGTGTAATGTATGGCGCAAGAATTATGATGCAAATCAAGCGTAGTTTTGACGCTGATAGAATTGACGGACTTTCTAACACTATTACTGCTGGATTCCAAGCAAAAGTCGATTATGAGGAAATTAAATTTTACGATGTATGGCTTTACTCCAAGGACAGAAGGGATATCAATCCCGACGGAGACTTGATATACATAGAGCAAAGTGGCAAAAGTTACCCTATCTACGAATTCGCTTTCACTCCTGAAGTCAATATTGGGGATTTTGATTTTGCTGCTGCTGCTGTTTTTGGTAGAGCAGAAGCCATAGACGCTTGGGAACTAACAGTACCTACAATTTCACAGGATGAGACTGTAGTGAATCAATGGCTGACGACGATAACAAAAAGAACTTACCAGATAATCACAACGTGTGGAGATATTCGCACGCCACCGCCACCGCCACAAAAAAAGGAATGTAAATGTATGTGTTGCCCAGAGAACAAGAATGATGATGCTTTACTAAAGCTGATACTAAAGCGTATTGGTAACTTGCCCGCAAGTGTTCCAGACAATTTTACGAAACAAAATCCATCGATGATAAATGTTGAGTCATTAGCAGAATTGGCATTCTGGCAAATGCAGCAACTCGATGCCCTCATGGGTGCTTATCCTATCAAGATTGAAGTAGAGGACACCGATTTAACACAAGAAGGCAACCAGACACAAAAACTGGAATTACCAAACCAAGCGGAAGTCTTAGCAGAAATTCTGGGAATGATGTTAACGATAAAACGTGACACTCACGCAACATTAATAACAGCGATTAAAGCAATGGGTGAAGCTGGTATGACAAAAAATCTTGCAGTACAAACGCTAGATGTAACGCTGGGGAATGCTGAATTTTTGGGGTACAAACTGGAACAAGTGAAACGCAAGGTACCATCACTGTTTACGCCGGGTGGTGCGAACCTTACTGAGACACTGAAAGAAAAAGAAGTAGAGATAGTATCTTATGAAAACAACGATAAGAACGATTTACAGGATGATTTGAAATTCCTTAAGACAATGGCTGCAAGGTGGAATGCTCAAAACTGGCGACAAGTAACAGGCGATCCAGTTGAGTCATTAAAGCAGACACTATTTGGTAATCCTGACGCTATCAAGGAAACACACAAAGAAGGTGAGCAGGGTGATTTCAACGACTTCACGGAGCAAGCCGAGAGGGGGTTCATAGAAGTATCTGGTATTACTGACACTGTTAATCCTTGGGGCAGACCTTACAGCCAACGACCAAAGATCAGGGAAATTGGTACTGAAAAAGGTAATTACGGTAAAGACGGGAATAACACACCAGGGTAATATCTGTTGGTGAGAGTGTCACTCTGAGATGTCATTTCTAGTGACACTTTTAGTGACACCTGAGAATGACACTTTACACAAAGGTATGCACATGGCATTAACATTTGACTTATCAAAACTTACATCACGCAAGGTTCGGTCTGACATTGGTACTCGTATCATCAAAGGCATAGAGGGAAGGATAGAAAGTAAAAGCGATAACGAAGCTATCAATTTTCTAGGCTGGGCACTAGGAGGATTAACGTCACTTAGTGGTTTTTTACTTAGCAAAGCAGGTGAATTATTTGCTTTCTCATGGGTTAAATTTTGGTCTTGGGTCACAGCCACTAGACAGTTCATTTGGAATTTCAACTGGAACGCCACCGACGAACAACTGAATACCAGCATAAGAGCGCAATGGGCTGCTATTGGTGGTCAAATAGGTGGAACGTTGGGGAACACATTCGGTTATCTCGCTTGCGGTATTTTACCGGGGATGGTAATTGCAGCATTCAATGAACCATTAGGGGCGGTTGTATTGGCTAAAGTAGGTGAGGAAGCACTGGAAGAGTTGCTTGAGAATCTTGGGGCACTATTCAATACTGCGTTGAGACTTGGTACACAAATATTGATTACCGAAACTTTTAAGACCGCAAGGAAACTCATTAAAAGCAATAGCAAACTTGTAGGTAAATTACTCGGTAAGGGTGCTGAAAAGGCTATTCAAGCGTGGGGAAGTAAAGACAGTAAGCCTTGGTCATTTGCATTATCAAATGAAGAAACTTTTAACAAGAGGTTTGGTAGTGATGGATTTTGGAGGGAAGCGGTAGAAGAGGCACAAGAGGAAGCAGATGAGGCGTGCATTGAGGCGGGATATGTTGTAGCGAATGCTGTTGACACTTATCTATCAGCACAAATGCTAGTACGCGAAAAAACACCAATCCTTGGGCATACACGATACGTTGAAATAACGCCCAACAGAGAGAACCCCGACGAAAAAATAGTACTTGGTGGAAGTGAAGAATTACTAAAACCTCAAATTATACAAGTGCTATCGACGTACGAACAGTTCAATGGTCGTGACTTAGGGGTAATATATGGCACTGCATCTGCTGATATGCCAGAGCGTAGACACCGCCCAGAAGTGGTACTTAAGTTCTATCAGAAGCAAAATAAGAACGCCGGAAAAGGTGCAATTGTTGACGCTGTATCAATGCAGATCGCTTTTAGATTGATGGATAAGTCGGTTAAAGACTTTGCCGACGATGCATACCTACAAGTACTAGCAGGTGCTATTTACCGAGAATTCGCAACGCCACCTTTTACTATCAGTAAAGGACTATCGACGTACACTTATGCCGACTTTGAGAAAGGCTACCAATTCAAGCTTGATGTTATCAATAGCACGGAAGCAAAACGCATTATAAGGAAAGTGCAAGATATCCAAGGACACCTTTTCAGGGATGAGTGTTTTCGCGTTGGTAGTCGCAAAATTACAGCAGATGGAGTGATTGCACCAGCACCTATAAAAGGTGAGAAAGTAACAGTAAGGGGCAAGGTTCAGGAGTTGCCAATTAAGGGTAAGGAGGGTATGGTGAAATTCACCCATGCATACCTTAACTTGGGGATAAATTTACCACCAATAGAACTAGTAGACGTTACAGGGAAACGAAAAAATGTTGTATACAAACCAGCCACAAATACCATTAACTGAAGAATACGAAACAATTGAAATAAGGATAGGTCAGTACATCAAGTTTGACGATGATAACGGATCGCAAGCTACCGGACAAGTTATCGCAGTTGATCAGGATATAGATATGGTGCATGTCGTAACTGGTAGCGTCATTATCACACAACGATGGATTACATCAGAACAAATAACAGAAGTATAAAAAACAAAAAAAACAATGCCATTTTACAGAAAGATATTCAAGACTACCATTAACAACTTTAATACCACTAATACCACCACGGGATTAGTGATACCACAGACAATAAAAACCGTTGCCGCTAACGGTGATTACTTTATCGGTATTGACAGTGCGGCGCAAACTTACAAGATATCAAAGACGGATTTGTTAGCAGGCTTAACGCAATGGGGCGGTAGCACAACCACTAGTGTAGATCGTACGTTTGTTTCCAATGGTGATGCCAATGGGGTATTGTACTACGTTGGGACAGGTAACGGTACTCGTGTTTGGCAAAATCCCCACAATAGTGGATTGATACTAACCGCGAGTAGTGTCACTAAAGGTTCATTACCTTTACTTTCTGATAGAGCAGAAGGAGAGTTCCATACTAACGATGCTGCTGGAAGTTGGGTAAGAATAAATCTAGGGGGGGCTAGATTGAAGTGCAATCGTTACTCAATACGCAACAGAAACGCTGATCTGCACTACCTAAGGAACTGGAAACTCCAAGGCAGCAATGATGGTACTAATTGGGTAGACTTAGACGCTCAGGTAAATAACACTTTCTTGGTTACTCCATCCCAATGGCTGTCATTGCCAGTAACATCTAATGTCGAATATTCTAACTTTAGATTACTGATTACCGGGGTAAATTCTTCAAACGCTTATTATATCTGTCTAGGTGAACTTGAATTGTACGGATTGTTTACCCCGTAGGCTTTTAACGCAAGCACTCTCTTGATGAGTTGTTATGCATTAACACAAGAGTGACACTCAAGAGTGACAAAAAAACTGTCACTTCAAGTGACACCCGTGAGTGACACTTTCACACACAGGTATACCCTACCCATAAAAAATACCCCAAGAGAGTAAAAATACTTTCCTGGGGTATTTGCTTTTGTTGTAGTGAATTTTTTATTTTATGATCCCTGGTAACGATATCCTCTCAATGTCAAGCTTGAGGTAGTGTTCTCTAATTACCTCTTCTGAATTTCCTACAAGTACTGCAAGTTTGTGTAGTGGAAAGTCGTTGTTAGCGTGGTATGAGATCATGGTATGGCGTAATTGATAAGGCACTCGATACCTTATGTTCATATCATCAAGTAGCTTACGCCATACAGTATTCAGTGCTTGTTGACTTATAGCGTTACCTTTTTTATTGAGGAATACATACTCGTTTGGTCTCCTGCTACCTGGTAATGATTCGATGAGTAATTGCAGTTCTTCATTTATCGGGAATATTCTACTTTGTACTGTTTTTGTACCAGACTTCTTGACAATCGTACCACTAGCATTTACCTGACCTTCTTTGAAATTTACCTGACGTTTCACAAGATCGACATTACCCCACTTGAGTGCCACCGCTTCCGATGGACGGCAACCTGTAAGCCATAAAAATGCTACATACCTCCAATACTGACAATGAGTATTCTTGAATCGTGCGTACTCTTCACTGCGTAATGCTTCAATAATCCTGTACACTTCAGCCACCTTGAAGATATCCACGTTGCCGTCGGCATCGACATTATCAGCTACATGTCCTTTGATCGTCATCGTTGCCAGCAAGTCACGATACTCGATACCCCAACGTCTTGGAATGATATCTTGTTTACTACACCAGTCAACACAAGCAACAATTGTCTTAAACCTTTCCTTGGATGTTTTGATTGTTCTGTCACCATCCTCTAGCAGCCAATTCACAATCTCACGTTTTTGCTCAAGGCGTTGATAAGGGCATCGATCGATGATTGCTGTAACAGTAGCATTACGAGTCAGTATTGTAGTTTGTGACCATGTACCCATCTTGGTATGCCAATCAACATACTTATCCCATAACACCCTCAAGTCATCTTTTTCTACTACCCTTATAATTCCTTGTTTTTTGTCCTTTAGTGCTTCTAGTTGTTCACGCACAAGCGACTTGAGGGTATCGATGTCTATTTCATCACCTGCTTTTATTTGCCGTGTTATTTCCTCGTCCACTGCCATAGCAATACTCAATGCATGAATTCTATGGCTCCCAAGTCCTATTGTCTTTCTGCCAAGTCGCAAGCTTAACCGCAATTGGTAGAATATACCGCTACTTGTTTTCATCTCGTTTATGTGCAAGTGGATAAAATCGCTTTTTGAAGCAACCATTAGTCGTAATCCTTATTTGTTACAAAAACTACAGTCATTGTTTCGATATCGCAAAATACAACATCGTCACCAGCAAGTGGGATATCAAATTTCTTGCTGATGCCCAAGGCGGTAAAAATGATATCCCAATTCATTTGACTTCTGACTTGACTTATCGCCGTTTGGATGTTACTCATTTCTACCTCACAGTGATATCACTTTGGTTGAAATTGTAGATCCACCATAGCACAATGGTTTAGTAAAGTGGTTGAATTACTAAAAAATACTTACACAAGAAAAGCTACAAAGCTTATTGCATAACAACTACAGCGCTTTTTCACACAGCACTGGAAAGTCTGTTAGGTGGAAACGTCTACGAGAGTTCGAATCTCTCCCTCTCCGTTCTCAAACCTAGTCTAAATATATAGTTTGATCCAGATTTCTACAATTGGTCGGGTTCTGTAAAAAGCATAGTACTGCCAAATATATTCTCAGCATTTCGTGAAATCCCATTACATAGGATTAACGAAACCTATTAGCACCAGCACAATCTAGCAGCAATTAACATTTGTTTATTTTTCACTCATAATTGAGCCACTTTGTAAAGTCGCCAAACTCCTACTTCACTATGGTGACAGCCTGATGAACAGATCAGGTAAATTAAGATAAGTAAAGAAAACGCTTTGAACTAAATGGCAGCTCTAAGCTTACAAGAAATTTCTACTCAGTTAGAAAGTCCGAATTTACGCGATCGCATGGTAGCCCTAGCCAATCTGCGTCATGCGTCCCCTGAGGATGCAGTTCCTTTGATTAAAAAGGTACTAGATGACGAATCCTTGCAACTGCGATCAATGGCAATTTTTGCCCTTGGAATCAAGCCGACACCAGAATGTTATTCAATTTTGGTCAGAATTCTTGAAAATGACCCCGATTATGGAATACGCGCTGATGCTGCTGGTGCTTTAGGATATTTAGGTGATGCGAGAGCCTTTGAGGTACTTTCACGGGCATTTTATGAAGATACTGATTGGCTAGTACGCTTTAGTGCAGCCGTTTCTCTTGGTAACATTAAAGATCCTCGTGCCCATCAAATACTTATTCAAGCATTGGATAGCAAAGAAGTAGTGTTGCAACAAGCTGCAATCTCTGCACTAGGAGAAATTCAAGACATTGAGTCAGTCGATCAGATTCTGCGCTTTGCCCAATCAGATGATTGGTTAGTAAGACAGCGTTTGGCAGAAGCTTTGGGTAATCTTCCTACTCCTAAGAGTGTCTCAGCTTTAAAATACCTAGAAAAAGACAATCATTTCAACGTTGCTGAGGCAGCTAGGATTGGCCTCAAAAAGCTTGAGGAAATAGACAATCAAGCTTAATATAAAAGTTTCCTGCTAGCTTTTAATAATAATTAAGTGGGAATTTTAGCATTTTGATGCAGGGTAATTTTATTCATGAATATTGAAGAGTTTTTTCAGTTAAGTACTGGTAAATGGTTTTCTCATCGCACTAGTCAACATTTAGGTTTTAACCAATCTGAAGAGAGTAAGTCAGACATCATTATTGAGGCGCTGGCACTAAATGATCCACAAGTGATAAAACTGTGCCAACAGTACGAAATTAATCCTAGTTCCGCCTCTTGTGCTGCCAAAATTACCTGGAATGGCACAATGGAAAAAGATAAAACAAAACACAGTGGTTCAACTGTGTTAGTTTCTGTAACTGATGCAAATAATCCAGATGAAGGTAAGCTACTGCGGGAAGTGGTTGATGCCGATAAAACTCCAGTTGCCGGACACTATAAATTTGACAGTGATGGTGCTTTAATCCTAACTATAGAGGATGAAACCATGTCGTTAGAAGAGCGTCTGTGGTTTGCTAGCCCCAATTTACGAATGCGGGTAAATGTCCTCAAGACTTTTGATGGATTTAGTATCGCTTCCTTTACTTCTGAGATTCGCATGGGTGGTTTTCCACCAGCTGCGAAGGCTTCCGAAGCGGCTAATTCAGTATCGAGTTAGTTATGTAGGCTGTGTTATGCCGCTCTCTTACGCACCATCCTAAATTTTTACTACGTTTTTCAGTGCGTTAGGACTAATGTCCATAACGCACATTTTTATATTAGAAGAAATCCAAATAAAAAAATACCAAGCTGTGGTTGATTCCATAGTGGGGAAAAACTTATACCAATTCTCCAAAAGGAGGCAACAGATATAAATCACGAAAGTCTTACTGCATTTAAGTTTCTTAATTGCGTTAGCGGAGCGGGGCGTTAGCCCATTGCGAATTGCGTTAGCGCAGCGTTAGCGAGGAACGAGCGTCATTGCGAATTGGTATTAGA
Organism: Nostoc sp.; assembly: GCF_035638895.1. Classification (GTDB taxonomy): domain Bacteria; phylum Cyanobacteriota; class Cyanobacteriia; order Cyanobacteriales; family Nostocaceae; genus Nostoc. The sequence continues at coordinate 33,816 of NZ_DASQZC010000394.1, forward strand.
TATATTTCTCTTGGCGTTGAAACTTTTTAAATTTGCAAAAAATTAGCGATCGCCTGCGGTAGTGGCAAAATAATTACAATCAGCAATGCCATTGCCAGTAATCCCCAAACGTCACGTTGGTTATCCAATTCAGTGACATCGTTTAGCGCAGGCTCATCAATCAATGGCATAAATAATAAGATAATTGCCCACACCAAAAATTCTTCTCTTACTAAAGCCAGTAATAGCAATAACACGCGAGCAATTTGACCAATTACCATCGCAGTTCGTTGTCCAAACATCGCATGGACAATATGACCTCCATCTAGCTGTCCCACAGGCATTAAATTTAAGGCTGTAACAATTAGTCCCAAAAAACCAGCTACTGCAACTGGATGCAAATCAAGGGCTGATTTTGCCGTTAACTGACTACCCAAGGCTAACTTCGAGAGTACCGCTACTAAAATGGAATATTTGGGATTAAGGGCATCAGGATTTAAAGGTTGGGTTTTTTCAGGGATGGAAACCACATCAGAATGAGCCAAGCCCCATATTAGTAATGGCACAGTCACCACAAAGCCTGCAATTGGCCCAGCGATACTAATGTCAAATAAAGCTTTGCGGTTGGGAATGGGACTACGCATCTGAATAAATGCACCAAAAGTTCCCAAGAAGAAGGGTATGGGAATAAAGTAAGGCAAAGTCGAGCGAATCTTGTAGAATTTAGCTGTTAAATAATGCCCAAGTTCGTGAATGCCCAAAATAGTCATTAACCCTAAAGCATAAGGCAATCCCTTGAATAGAACATCTGGGTTAGATAGAACTTTGAACAAAGAGCCAATTTGCCATATAGACGGAAGAGGAACACCAGCAATTTCCACTCCCACCAAGGTAGTAGTTACCAAAGTAGCTGCTAGCAGTAAAAGTGCTAGTCCTGGACGAGTTAAGCGTTCTTGTTCGCGTCGTGGTGTTGTATTATTTCTCTCTTTAGCAGCTTGAGTGTTGGGAACTAGCACAAAGAAAGGCTTGCTATCCATACCTTCTTGAAAGATCAGTAAGAAGCGATCGCCAAATTGTGCTTCAATATTAGTCTTAATCTGCTGGTAAGCGTTGCTAGCTTTAGTTCGCAACTGACCACGGCAAATCACGGCTTGTGGTCGATACTCAATATTTTGAACGTAGTATACAGACCAAGGAAAACAATTTCGTAGTTGAGTTTCTTCCGTTGGCTCAATGGGACGCACTATTGGTTCTGCAATAGGCTGAATAGTGGGCCGTGATTCTGAGGCTTGGGGTTGGGTTTGTGCCTGTGTATCTGTTGGCGATCGACGCCCCCATTGAAACAATGTCCAGTACAACACTGTGGAGACAAATATCGACCAAAGAATCAGCCCTGGCGGTGGAGGTTGTTTCGGCCCATATACCAGCGTCCATGCACTCAACAGTAATGCTGGTGCCATTAAAACCAGCCACAACAACCATACTGGCGTCCGGGTGATCTGAGCGACGCTGTGCTGCACCATTAGATAAGTAGCTAGCCCCAGTAGGAGGATAAATAGAAACCAAAATGCCATATTATCTTCAGTAATTTTGACAAAACGCGCCGCCAGTAGCTTCAGCACCATAGCATTAACTACAAGGCAGACCTCAAATCCCAATTTTTTTTCACAACGGTTAACAGGGAACTGGGTGTTGGGTACTGGGTACTGGGTATTGGGGAAGAAATTCTTTTAAAATTTGGTTGGCGTACCAATCTCCATTCAAATCTTCCCCAGTCCCCAGTCCCTAGTCCCTAATCCCCAATCCCCAGTTCAATCTTTAGAATTTCCACACTGTCACCAGATTGTCTACAACTCCTCAGTTTCGGCTCTTTTATCATGTGCCCTCTACCTCAAGTGCCAAGTCATACAACTAAGCCACCACGGGCTGTTTTTCCTAACGAAGTTCCTAGCGCAGGTTCTCTGCAATCGGACTTCGCACAAGAGAGCATTTTTGCTTTTCCACCCAATCGGGACACATTAGGGGGAACCTCTTATCTTATTGTAAGAAATGAAGGCAATATCCTGATAGACTGCCCTGCCCTAGACCAAACAAATCAAGATTTTTTGCGATCTTATGGAGGCGTGCGTTGGTTATTTATCACCCATCGAGGCGCGATTGGCAAGGCTGCTGAAATTCAGCAAACCTTTGGCTGCGAGGTGTTGATTCAAGAGCAAGAAGCTTATTTGTTACCAGGCTTAACCTTAACTACCTTTAGGCAGGAATTTACGCTTGATAGCGCAGCCCAAGCGATTTGGACACCAGGTCATTCTCCCGGTTCATCTTGCTTATACTACAGTGAACTTGGAGGTATATTGTTTTCTGGTCGTCATTTACTCCCTAATCAGCACGGTGAGCCAGTACCATTACGGACAGCTAAAACCTTTCACTGGCCCAGGCAAATCCAGAGTCTTCGATTCTTGTTAGAAAATTTTACACCAGAAACTCTTAGATACATTTGTCCCGGTGCTAATACAGGCTTTCTCAGGGGCAAGCGAGTTATCGATCAAGCTTATCAACACCTCGCCTCTCTGGATTTATCAGCTTTGCTGCGGATACAGCCTTTTTGAGGCATTGGGCATTGGGCATGGGGAGTTAAAACTTAAAAATTGACCTTCTGAGGCTTTTTACAACTCAATAGCGCCGCCAAACAATTAGAAACAGGGAATTGGAATACGATTCTACCGAGCAATCGCACCGATGAACTTAGAGAACTCTCCGCATCTTTTAATAGTATGGTCAAACAGTTGCAAAGCTCCTTTGCAACCTTAGAACAAAAGGTAGAAGAACGGACACTACAACTAGCAGAAGCAAAAGAGAAAGCCGATACTGCTAACCTTGCCAAGAGCGAGTTTCTGGCTAACATGAGCCATGAACTGCGAACACCACTCAATGGCATCCTGGGCTATGCCCAAATTCTCCAAAACGGCGAACCCTTAACAGAACGAGCTAAAAAAGGTATAGATATTATCTATCAGTCCGGCAATCATTTGCTCAATCTGATTAACGATATCCTTGACCTCGCCAAAATCGAAGCCCGTAAGTTGGAATTGTATCCTAGTGATGAAAACTCACAAACTAGAAACTGCAACCTATCGAATTCGCTTTGAGGTCGAAGATACAGGGGTTGGGATATCGCCAGGCGGACTCAAGAAAATCTTCCAACCCTTTGAACAGGTGGGTGATGTAAAGAAACAAGGAGAAGGTACTGGGCTAGGACTAGCAATCAGCTATGAGTCGCGATCGCCTGTCAAATTATGGCGTTGCTGAATTGCGGTATGAATCCCAATGTAGAGACGTTGCATTGCAACGTCTCTACAAGGATTTTGATATCATGCAGAATCATTTCCATACATGAAATCAGCAACACCAACTTTTTACACCTTCCCCGCCACAACCGAGTTTTTCTTCAAAAGTTCCATTGCTGCTTGATATTGCAAATCCGCTTCCGTGCCAATCTGGTCACGGTTAATTGGATCTTGGGAAATCACTTTATCTGGCTTAATACCTAGTTTGTTGATATCCCGGTGTTGAGGAGTTTCATATTTAGCAATTGTGACTGCCAAGCCCGAACCATCTGATAATTCAAATAAAGATTGAATTAAGCCCTTACCAAAGGTGGTTTCGCCTACCAACTGGGCGCGAGCATTATCTTGGAGGGCGCCAGCAAGAATTTCACTAGCACTGGCAGTTCCTTGATTCACCAAAATCACCAGAGGATCGGTCGTCAGGGGTGGCCCAAAGGCTTCAAAACTACCTTGAATACCTTGTCGGTTCACAGTGTAGACGATAGTACCAGAGTCTAACCACAGACGGGCGATTTCAATTCCTGATTGTAATAACCCCCCAGGATTATTTCGTAAATCTAGAATGTAGGCATCAGCGCCTTTTTTTTCTAGACTAGAAATAGCGTGTGCCAATTCCGTTGAGGCATTAGCATTGAATTGAGTAAGACGAAGGTAGCCAATGGGCGTACCCTCAGGAGAAACACGCAAATCTGAAACCACAGGGTTAAGAGCAATGCGATCGCGTGTCAGTCTAATTTCCGTTTCTGCCTCTCCGTCCCGTTCGATCACGAGAGTCACAAGGCTGCCACTGGGGCCCCGCATTTTAGTCGCAGCTTCATCTAGGGTAAGATTTCCTGTGGAAACGCCTTCAATTTTGAGAATGCGATCGCGTGGTCTAATTCCCGCTTTGTCTGCTGGTGAACCTGCTATGGGAGCCACTACTTCCAACTTGCCAGTCTCAGGATTTAGAGCAATTTGTAATCCGACTCCAGTCAGTTCGCCAGAAGTATTAACCTGTAAGCTGCGGTACTGTTCCGGATCTAAAAAGCGGGTAAAAGGATCGTCAAGGCTCTTAAGCATCTTCCCAATTGCCGCATAACTGGCATTTAAGTCTGTTAGTGGCTTCTCTAGAACCTTTTGCCGGACTGCTGCCCAGTTTTGATGATTAAACGTCTCATCGAGATAAGTGCGATTAACAATTCGCCAAACTTCCGAAACCAGCTTTTGTTCCGTCGTCAAAGCCATCGCCGGCTGGGTGAGCGTACCCAACGCCAACCAAAACGCCATTAACAATGAAAATCCAACCCGAAAGACTTGTTTGTTCATGAACCCCATTATCAATTCCACCTCAACCCAAATTGCCTAGAAATGCTCACTTGCTCTGTTGTTGATGAAATCTATCTCTCGATTATGTTACTTTTTTTATAGAAGTGGTGCATTCCTCTCATCAAGTTGTTCAGTCAACTGATGCGTTGTATCCACTCATCAAAGGATAAAATCTACTTTGTGTCCACCTTTTTCTGTGCAGGGGCGTAAAGAGATCGCAATATATTCCTTCTTTACAGAGTGTAAAGTTTCTGAAGACTCTTAGCACGCTGAAAGCTGACAAGCAAAGAAAACTCGCCTTTACTAAAATCCCAAAATTGCTAATTGGGAGAGAAGTCACAAACGGCGGCTTATGAGAAGTCCGTAGACAATTCTGCTGCTACCCTAGCCTGTGGCAACCCCTTTCCTTTATCGAACGGGAAAACCTAAAGGCAAACTTACAGGATGCCGAGGCTTGAGATCATCAGAATTTTGGTCGCCGATTTAGAACTTCGGGATTTATCAACCGCAACCGACTTTTAGGAACTTGAGATTGTATGGCCAACGTTTCCGACTGGTTTGAGGAACGCCTAGAGATTCAGGCACTCGCCGAAGACGTTACTAGTAAGTACGTCCCTCCCCACGTCAACATCTTCTACTGTTTGGGTGGAATTACCCTGGTTTGCTTTCTCATCCAGTTTGCCACTGGATTTGCGATGACGTTCTACTACAGACCAACAGTTACTGAAGCTTTCTCCTCTGTGGAGTACATCATGAATGAAGTCAGCTTCGGTTGGCTAATTCGCTCCATCCATCGCTGGTCTGCCAGCATGATGGTATTGATGATGATTTTGCACACCTTCCGGGTTTATCTGACTGGTGGTTTCAAAAAACCCCGCGAACTGACCTGGATAAGTGGTGTCATCCTAGCTGTCATCACAGTTTCCTTTGGAGTCACAGGCTATTCCTTACCTTGGGATCAAATTGGCTACTGGGCTGTGAAAATCGTTAGCGGCGTACCAGAAGCAATTCCCGTGGTTGGCGTTCTGATTTCCGACCTGCTACGCGGCGGTTCGAGTGTTGGTCAAGCAACACTAACTCGTTACTACAGCGCACACACCTTTGTATTGCCTTGGTTGATTGCAGTCTTCATGCTGTTTCACTTCTTGATGATCCGCAAACAAGGCATTTCCGGGCCTTTGTAATCTCAGCTATTATCTAAAGCCAAGATTTATCAGTTCCCAGATGAAGTTGTTTGTTTTAAACTTATGAAACACAAGAAATTAATTGTACATAAGTTTCAAAAAACAAACACTTGTATCTGAAGGCTAAAGCTGTAGAGACCCTCCAGGCGGCTGACCGGAAATAGATAAATACTGTTTGCCGCCTTCTAGGGTTGTCTAGTAGCTGATAGCTTTCACAAATGCTTTAATTTAAGTTAAGCAGGAGAGCACATTTCAATATGTCAACACAAAAAAAACCTGACCTGAGCGATCCTCAGTTAAGAGCCAAACTAGCTAAAGGCATGGGTCACAACTACTATGGTGAACCCGCTTGGCCTAATGACCTACTTTATGTCTTTCCAATCGTGATCATGGGTTCCTTCGCTGCGATTGTGGCTCTAGCTGTGCTAGATCCCGCTATGACCGGTGAACCAGCAAATCCTTTCGCCACACCATTGGAAATCTTGCCAGAGTGGTACTTGTATCCAGTCTTCCAGATTTTGCGATCGCTTCCTAACAAACTTTTAGGAGTGTTAGCAATGGGTTCCGTACCAGTGGGGTTAATCCTCGTTCCCTTTATTGAGAACGTTAACAAGTTCCAAAACCCCTTCCGTCGTCCAGTTGCAACTACAGTGTTCCTCTTTGGTACCCTTATCACCTTGTGGCTGGGTATTGGTGCTGCCTTGCCATTGGATAAATCTTTAACCTTGGGACTATTCTAAATTAGTCACCACAAAGTGCTTTGACGCCTGTGAGTTTCAAGAGCAGATGCAGATGTGCTTTTGAAAAAAATTTACAGGCGTCAATTTTAATAATTCAGATTGCATCTGGGATCTGAAGTTTTGGATGGAAAAGCTATTCCAAAAGTTAAAATCACCAAAAGTCATCAAATACAAACATTTTTAACTTACTTAACGTAAGTTGCTAGTTACAATTCTCGAAATGCCAAAATCGTTCATGTTTTGTCTTTTGGGACATAGAATATCTCAATTTAAATTTTTCTATATCAAAGAAATTTTGCGAATAGTGCAAAATTTAATAACTAGCAACTTGGGTTTACTTATATTTAAGTCACAGTTAATGTTTAGCATAGTGCAGCAAGACCATCTGACGGTTAAGAGCGAACTCAGTCTCCTAAACCAGGTACAAGAATGGTTTGAGCAATTTTGTCTGCAACATTTGTCTCAACTTGGCTGGTCAAAAACCCAACTTGATCGGCTAAATTTAGCACTAGCAGAAGGCTTTACTAACGCTGTTCGTCACGCTCATCATGCTTTACCCCCAGAAACAACCATTGAGATTAACATTTATCTATGGATTGACCGACTAGAGATCAGAATTTGGGATTATGGAAAACCTTTTAATCCTGATGCGATCGCAGAGCCAGAACCAGGTACGCTGCAAGTAGGCGGTTATGGATGGTTTCTGCTGCGGCGGTTGGCTGATCGTGTTGTATACGAACGTGGTGCAGATGGTAGAAATTGCCTCCTCATTGTCAAATACTCTCAAGAAACACAAAAGTAAAAGTGAAGCAGCCAAAGAAGAGGAAGGAGGCAGAAATAAATCTCATGTTAAAACAGAAGCATCGGCAAAAGGAGTCTTTAGTCAAATATGTAGTTATTTGATTGATAAAAGTATACTCTTTTCCAAGATTATCTAGATTGGGGTAGTATGTTTTTTACGTAAAATTGCTTATTTATTATATTTTTTTTGTAAAGCCTCAAAGAATATTGTATAAAAAAAATTAATGAATACAGTAAAGATAACATTCGAGTTACATTAGCTCCCTTGTTAATATTTGTCAGCAGTGTTAAGAGTCTTATTTTTGTTCTCCAACAAGTGCCATTTTGTGCTTAAAGAGATAGAGGAAATAGGGGAGATATGATTAAGACAGCCCTAATTACAGGAATAACTGGTCAAGATGGCTACTATCTCAGCCATTTGCTCCTCAACCGTGGTTATCGAGTTGTAGGATTAGTACCCCCACATCGACAACCTAATTTGACCAAACTGGGAACACTGGCAAAAGCTAAAATAAACCTTGGTTGGGAACCCCAAGTAAGCTTTGAGGAACTTTTAGAAAAAATGGTAAAAACAGATTTAGAGCGGTTAAAAAGCGGTGCGTAAAATGAAGTCCTTGCCGCAGGCATCGCACCCTTACCGCGAGTGTAAATAACCTAACATGCATATCACAACAGCGACAGAAAACCTCAAGCTAGGTGATAAAATTAACAAAAAAACTAATCATGTCTTCGTGTTTTTAGAAATTTTTGCCCACGAAGGCGGTATTCAATCATATATAAAAGATATTTTTCGCGCCTATCTGGGATTGAATCAAGTCTACAAAGCGGAAGTGTTTTTGCTGCGAGATAGTCCTGAGAGCTTAAATCCGTTTAAAGACAAAAACTTAAAATTTCATTACTTTAAAAATCAGTCTCCCTATTTGGGGAGATTGCAAATGGCAGCAGCTTTACTTAAGTGTCTATTGCAAAACCGTCCAGAACAAGTTTTCTGCGGTCATATTAACTTAGGAGTATTAGTACAAACTCTTTGCCAGCCCTTGGGGATTCCTTACACAGTCCTAACTTACGGCAAAGAAGTCTGGGAACCGCTCAAAAATAAAGAACGTCGCACCCTGACATCAGCAGCTGGAATTTGGACAATTAGTCGTTACAGCCGCGATCGCGCTTGTGCTGCTAATAGTCTAAACCCGAAAATTGTACAGATGATGCCTTGTGCAATTGATGGGGATAAATTTACTCCTGGTTCCAAGCAGGCAGAATTAGAAAAGAAGTATGGCTTAACTGGTGCTAAGGTGTTAATGACAGTAGCACGGTTATGGTCAGGGGATATTTACAAGGGTGTAGATGTAACGATTCGGGCATTACCACAAATCGCTCAAGTTTTCCCAGAAGTGAAATATTTAGTAATTGGTCGCGGTGATGACCAACCGCGATTAGCTAAACTGGCTGCATATTTAGGTGTGAGCGATCGCGTCGTATTTGCTGGTTTTGTTGCTACAGAAGAATTAATAGAACATTACCGCCTTGCTGATGCTTATATTATGCCTTCACAAGAAGGCTTTGGCATAGTTTATCTGGAAGCAATGGCTTGTGGAGTGCCTGTATTATCGGGTGACGACGATGGTTCAGCCGATCCTTTGCAAGATGGTAAACTGGGATGGCGAGTCCCACACCGCAGTCCTGATGCGGTAGCAGAGGCTTGTATAGAAATGCTTCAAGGAAATGACCAGCGATGTAATGGAGAGTGGCTACGAGAACAAGCGATCGCTCTGTTTGGCATAGATGCCTTTCAACAGCACTTGCAAAAAATTCTTCTATCCTCAGCAATGAAGTCCAAATGACCAATGACCAAGTGAATTGATTGATAGAGAACTATCCGAACGGGTACATAGATGTCTTGAGTGTGGCTATGAAACGAATCGAGATGTTGCAGCCGCGCAAGTGGTGTTGCGGCGCGGATATAGAGCGGTTGGGCAAATCGCAGTGAATTTTGGGGAGGGCAAGCTACATGAATAGTCCCAATGAACCAAGAATCCGCGCTCCTTCGGGACGGGGAGTTGTCAATAAAATCGCTATCCTAGAAGGAGAGCAGGACGAAATTTAAAAAATGAGCTTTAAATCATTTCAATTGAATCTTTTAAATCTCCGCCCTTGGCTTACCCTGCTGGCAGTTATTTGGTTGCTGGCATCATTGGGCTTGGGTTGGTTGGTTAATTCGTTGCTAATTATTGTCGGTTTGCTGTTTTTAGCACCCATTGTGGCTTTTTTTGGCTTTCGTTGGTGGCTGCAACGTAACTTGGTTGCTGACGAGTGTCCCGTTTGTCGATATGAATTTACAGGTTTAAATAACAGTCAGTTGCAGTGCCCTAACTGTGGAGAGTCACTGTTAGTACAAAACAGTCATTTTCAGCGTTTCACACCAGAAGGCACAATTGATGTCAAAGCTGTGGAAGTCCCAGCCAAATCACTGGAAGATTAGTCATTAGTCATTAGCAAAGGACAAATGACTATTTCTTTGTTTCTTGCGAGATTGAGAGGGTGTAGTTAAAGTTTGGCTTTCCTTGGGATTGTTCGCCCACAAACAGCGAGTATGTTCCTGCTTGCCAGAAACCAGAAAGTTCTGGCTTGCCTCCAGAATATTTATCTGCCATTACACAAAAACGCCCCCCAGGCCCATCGATCAATAGCGTTGGCTTTCCTTCACTCTCTACTGTTAATCGCAAATAAGGTAGTGATTCTGTAACCTGGATAACGTGATTAGGTTCAGTGGGAATATTGCCACAATTACTTTTGACAGTTCCCCCAGACTTTCCCTTCAAAATCAGTGGATCTGCTTCGAGATTCCGATTAATTTGGATTGTTGGTGTCTGTGCCAAATTAGTCTGGGCAAAAACCAAACTCATCGCCAAAGCTGTGGGAACAATTGTAAGTAGCCTAAGCGTTTTCATTTTAATTAATGCTCCAAATTTTTTTTAGAGCAATATTAGTTATAGCGTCTGATTTAATAGACGGCAGCAATCTATCTTGGTTCCAAAATCTGCCGTATAAAGTAATACCATTCATTTAAGGATTTTTTGTGAAGATACGATGGGTATAAAGACCATTAACTATGCAAATTATCTATGTGTGGTGGCGCTTTTACACCAAAATTTTCTACTCTAGATTTTACACTTCAATCCGTATTACGTTAATATTTCAAAAATCATCATAATTTTTACTGCCTAGAAAGGTATTGCATACACAGACATTAGCTAAAATCACTAAGACAACCACCAAAAATATAATTTGGTTGGTCTGTTGTGGAATAAGTGACCTAGCTGAGGTAGAAAAGATTGATGAATCCTCAAAGAGAAGAAGACTTGCAGCGTCGCCTCAATAAGCTAGAGGCAGAGATTAATTCTTCGCCGGAAGTGGTTCCCCAACCACAAGAGCAAAAACAGACTGAGGCATCTATTTTTGCCAAATTTAATTTGCAACTGGAGCGATTTCAGATTTGGTTCAACAGCCTATCTGGAACAAAAAAGCTGGTAGTTTCAGGTGTGACGGTGCTAGTAGGCTTGGCAATGCTGCAAGCAGTGTTTAAACTGGTTGCATCTGTAATTAGTTTGGCACTTTTGGCAGTGTTAGTGTATGTTGGATACAAAATTTTTGTGTCCAGTAGCTTTCAACGTAAGTAATAAGCTGATATGCATTTACTTTGCATACCTGTAGTTATGAAAGTCAGGAGCCATGATATAAAAGGCTCCTGACTTATGACTGCATTCTATTTCAATATGCTTTTCTTTTTGCCAATTAGCTTAGTCTATTTTAACTGTGCCGATCGCGGCGTATAAATAATGTCAAAGGAAATTATGCGATGACGACACCAATTGTCAAAAGAAGTAATCAATCTGGGCAGTCTAAACAACCAGAAAGAGCCAATTCGTTGCTACTAGCAAGCAGGCGGTTTGCTGCTTGGGCGGCTGAAATTACACTAGTGGTTACAAGTGGGTTGATTCCCTTCGGCATTGGTGTTTATGCCAATTCTAGAAGCGATTTTGACCGAGTGCCCCTTAACCCCGTGCTGGTAGTTACAGAAAGAGCGATCGCTAGACCCCTGGCTCTACCTGTTAGTTATGGCATCCGTAACGTGGCATGGCCGACTAATATTTTGTGGACAATCGCCCTGTTAGCACCTGTAACTCTCTCATGGTGGCAATTGTATTTACTGGCTAAGACTGGTAGCACAATTCCTAAACGTTGGTTAAAAGTGCGGGTTGTCAACGAGCAAGGAAGATCACCTGGTTTAGGGGCAGTCGTGATTAGAGAAGGAGTTGGGCGTTGGACTGTACCCGTTTCCATCGCCTATCTGCTGTGGCGCTACAGCTTTGCTTTTCCTAATTTAGGATTATTCACATTTTTATCTTTGTTAATGATTGTGGGTGAAGGGATAGGCTTACCGTCACGCCGGGGCCGTCGCGCATTGCACGATCAACTTGCAGGCACTTATACAATAGATGCGACTCGCCCCTTGCCATCCTCACTCTTAGCTAATAACAAACAAGCTCAGTCTGCTGATGGTAATGATGAAGCAGAAGAATGGCAGGAGGGAGAAGAATTAGCGGCAGCCCAAACTAATCAGTCGCCCAATATCTGGCGACGGATACAGCAAAATCCTAATCTGACTTTGTTTGGGGTAGGGCTTACAAGTATGACTGCTGTATTGGCAACTTTAATCGGTACTCAAGTTTATATCCAAATTCAACAATCCCAGCGAGCAACCGAGGAAATCAACAGGGAACAGTTCCTTGAACTTAGCAACCAATGGAATTCCAACTCTGGAGCGACTAATGAGCAACGCCAAAGTACAATTCTGGCTATGGGTGGCATTAATGACCCACAGTCCGCTAAATTTCTAGCGGATCTTTTGGTTAGCGAAACCAACCCCAGCCTTTTGGATACGATTCAACAAGCTTTAACAACTGTCGGCCCCAAAGCCATCCCGGAATTAAAAAATAAGAATCAGTTTTTGGTTAGCGAACTAGAGGCTGTGGGTAGTACTGCAACTCAAGAACGAGAATTACGGCAAGGGCGGTTACAAAGAAACCAGCGAACGCTTAACAAGATTCTCTCTGTTTATAGCGGTAAAATCGAGGGCGTTGACCTTAGTAGCACCCAATTAGGTCAAAGCGGGATTCCAGGAAGTTCCTTCTTCAACCTGGTACTAGACAACCTTGATTTGTCAGGAGTTAAGTTTAAATCTGCAAATCTTAACCAAGCCAGCTTTAAAGGTAGCCGCTTTCGAGATGTGGGTGAAGATGGACGTTGGGATACCTACGACGATGTAATGGCTGATTTAAGCCAAGCTCAGTTGCAGCAAGCCAATCTTACTGATGCTAATCTCAGTCGCGTCTTGATGAACCGTACCGATTTGAGCCGTGCTACTCTTAACAGAGCCAATTTATCCAACGCACGTCTATATGAGGCTAAACTCAACAGCGCCCAACTAGTAGGAGCCGATCTGCGAAACGCACTTTTGGAAAAAGCCAGCTTGACTGGAGCCGATTTAGGCGACGCTAAATTGAACGAAGCCAATCTGTACGCTGCCCGTTTAGGTCGCGCCACTGCCATCGGAACGCAATTATCCTTTGCCAATTTAACTAACACTGATTGGCAAGGGGCAGATTTATCAGGAGCCTATTTGGATCGTGCTAATCTCAGCAATGCTAACCTTCGCGCCACTCGTCTAGCTGGCGCTGTTTTGCGTTCTGCCCAGATGGAAAACGCTAACTTGCAAAATGCCGACCTGAGTCTTGCAGATTTACGGGGGGCAAATGTTGCTGGAGCAGATTTTAAGGGAGCAATTCTCGCCCCTAGTAAACAAGATCCAGCAGATCAATTTGTAGAAACCCCAGATTTAGGCTCAGTATCTGCCGTAGTCCAAGGGGTTGATTTTTCTAAAGCCAAAAATTTAGATCCCAAGCAAATAGCATACATTTGTACTCAAGGAGGCATTCATTCTAGTTGCCCGTAGAATGGGAAGGGGAGCAGAGGGGCAGGGGGCACGGAGCAGGGGGAGGGGAAAGGCAGAGGGAGCAGGGGGCGCAGGGGAAGATGAGGAAGACAAGGTGAATAACCAATACCTAATGCCCAATGCCCCATGCCCAATGACAAATGACAAATGACATATTGGTGTGAGGAATTGGTTATGAAATATATTCCATGTTTGGTTTCAGTTTTGGGGGCTGGCTTGGTTTTGAGTCTGGCAAGTGCTAAACCAGCACAAGCTCAAGTAGCATACGGCAGTTATATCGGTATAGGCCCCACTCTTGGTTTTACTGACGGTATCCAATTGGGGGGGGTTATAGCCGGCCGCTATAAGCTTTTGGAAGCACCGATTTCACTGCGTGCCCAAGTGTTAGTTGGTAATAATACGGCAATTGTACCAACGGTTTCTTACGATTTTCCCCTTAACTGGCAAGCTGATGCTTACCTGGGTGCTGGGTTAGTGTTGGCTGGTGGTGGTGGATCTTCTCCTGTAGGCGACAAAATTAGTTTTGCTTTACAACCGGGCATTGATTATATGATCCCAAATAGCAATACTGTGCTTTTTGGCAATGCCATCATTGCTTTTGATGCCTACCGTGATAGTGGTGGTACAGCTATCTCTGTACAAGGTGGTGTTGGTTTGAGATTTTAAGGGGCAAAGAAAACCCTACTGCGATCGCTATCCCTATCCCTAAGAAGCGTTAAACTTCATTGCAAATTAAGAAGTTAGTCAAAATAACGTGATACTTTTTGGTCATGAAGAGAGACAGCACAGGATTAACACAGGAGAACACAGTGGCAAGGGAATCAAATTTATTAACGAATGCAAGCGCAGATGAAATGAATCAAGATTTCAGTGAATACGTCGCCAACCTGCAACTTCACATGACTCTGCAAGCTCGCAATCTTGTTCCAACCCTGAAGCAAACACTGGTAGATAGTCGCCAGCAATTACTCCATCAAACCCAAGCCAACTTTGAAAAGCTAGTTTCTCGACAAGGGCTATAAAATATATACAAATTTTAATCAAAATTCCAATAAAATATAAGGCAGATGTTGTTGGGTTAATGCCAATGGTGTTCTCGCAAGGTCTGCTCTTTCTGCTTTTTTAAGTATTAAGTTATTAAAATCACCCTTTTGGCGCAATAGTAAGGGGCAAAAAGCAGTTAATGTTAATATTATTGCAGCAGTTCCTTTGAAGAGCAGTTAGTTAAGGCTAAATAGCGGCTCGAATAAAAATGACTTCATTACTTCCCAGAAACCTCAGCGTTGTTATCCGACCAGTCCAATACCGGGATTTGGACGGAATTGAGCGCATAACTCAAGAGTCATTCTCAGCCCTCACTCCCAAGGGAGCAGGTTTTGCCATCAGCCAGATGCTCATGCTGCGTCGCTGGTATGGATTACTCAAATTTTTGAGTTGGTTTCCTAACCCGCTACAGTATCGCCTCTGTGCCTACATAGCAGAGCAAGGACGGATCCTTTTAGGGATGATTCAAGTGTCACCCTTTAACCGGACACGCAGCACTTGGCGCATTGATCGAGTCCTATTAGAGCGTGGTGTCGATAAACAAGGAACTGGCTCACAACTTTTGCGTCATTGCTTTGAATCGATTCTGGAAGCTCGGACTTGGTTACTGGAAGTTAATATCAATGACATAGAGGCGCTGGCACTATATCGACAAAATGGATTCCAGCGTCTGGCAGAAATGACATACTGGGAAATTGGGCCAGAATTACTGGCTGAATTAGCGCAAGCAGAGCCAGACTTACCCAACCTTTTGCCAGTAAGTAATGCTGATGCCCAGTTGCTATATCAACTAGATACGGCATCGATGCCGCCTTTAGTCCGTCAGGTTTTTGACCGTAATACCCGCGACTTTAAAACCAGCTTGTTTAGTGCTTTAACTGATGCAGTAATGCAATGGGTGAGCAAAACAGAAGTAGTGAGTGGTTACGTATTTGAACCGCAACGCAAAGCTGCGATCGGCTATTTTCAGGTACAACTTGACCGTAAGGGTGAAGTTCCGCACGTTGCAACGCTGACAGTCCATCCTGCTTATACTTGGCTGTACCCAGAATTACTATCTCAACTGGCTCGTATTGCCCAAGATTTTCCTCAACAAGGGTTACAACTCGCCTCCTCAGACTATCAGGCAGAGCGAGAAGAATATTTGGAGCGAATTGGGGCAAAACGCGTAGAACATACATTAGTTATGTCTCGCTCTGTATGGCACAAGCTACGGGAGTCTAAATTCGTCTCCTTAGAAGGAATTCAGTGGACTGATATGCTGCAAGGTTTACAACCGGCACGTAAACCTATACCAGGTGGGATGTCATGGATACAACCAGGACAACTGCCATCGTCAGATAAACCACTGCAAAGCTTGTCAGAACCGATTAACTTTTCGGTAAAAAATCCTAGCATGGAAGCATCAGCGATTTCTGAATCAGCAGATGCACCCCAGGAGAATTAATTGTGATATCCCAACAGCAACCAAAACCTTTTATTTCAGCGTTAGGACTAGATTTTGGTCGCAAACGCATTGGTGTCGCTGGGTGCGATCGCACGGGTTTAATTGCCACCGGGATTACCACAATTGAGCGCACATCTTTTGAGCAGGATGTCGAACAAATTCGGCAAATAGTTAATGAACGCGAGGTGCAAATCCTGGTGATGGGCTTACCTTATTCAATGGATGGCTCACTAGGATTTCAAGCGCGTCAAGTTCAAAAATTTACTACAAGACTTGCTAAAGCACTGAAACTGCCTGTGGAATATATGGATGAGCGATTAACTTCATTTCAAGCAGAACAACTGCTGATAGCTGAGAACCGCTCCCCGTCACGCCATAAAGGTTTGATTGACCGCAAGGCAGCCGCTTTGATTTTACAACAATGGTTGGATGTTAAGCGTGCTACCTCCCACAGTTCAGTTGCGGCTATTGAATATTGATACCTTTTAACATGATATTCTGAAAACGATTAGCCAGCAGTTGCATCTACGTATAAAGTTATTTAGTTGACATAAGATGTCATTAAATAGTTAAGCGATTTTAAAACTTGTTGGTATTTATTAAATTTCTACATTTCGGCTATGTTTTCCCCTCCATTTCCTGAAGAAAATGATAACGCTCATGCGGGTTCCATCACTTTAACCGATGACAAAGGGCGATCGCTCGAATGTTACATAGAGCATTCCCTCGAAGTCGATGAGCAAGAATACGTTTTACTCCTTCCTGTAGACTCACCTGTAGAAATTTTTTCTTGGGAAGGTGACGGTGAGGAAGAAGAAGCGGTTCTGGTAGAAGATGACAGCATTATTGAGCAAATTTTTGCCACTGCCCAAGCTGTACTATCTGAGCAGAACCTGATATTGAAGAATACAGCTTATGCTCTGACTGTTGCAGGTGATTTACCGCCCGTTGAAGAATCAGAACTCTTCACCTTAGAAATCGAGGACGAAGAAGCGGATTTAGATCCAGAGCAATTACAGCTACTCGCTAGCTTCTATGATGAAGATCAGGAGTATGCAATTTATACACCCCTCGATCCCCTGTTGTTTTTTGCACGAATAACAAAAACAGGTGAACCTGAATTACTTTCTCCAGAGGAGTTTCGCAAAGTGCAACCTCTGTTAGAAGAACATCTTTTTAATGAAGTGGAATAAGATTAAAAATTCAAAATGTAATATTTTCATTTTGAATTTTTTAATTGAAAGTTTTCATTGTAATCAAAATCTAGCTAAACCTTTTACCATGTCTCATGAAATGTGGAAACAGTGAAATATTGACATTAAACTGGGACAATTATAGCAGTTCTCGGTTGAATGAGGTACAAGAACCCCACCCCCAACCCCCTCCCCGCAAGCGAGGAGGGGGCTATGATGTATCTTGTATGATTAAGAAAGGCTATAGTATTGTTTAAAATCCCGAAAAAAGCATTTTAGTTGGTAAAGATTTTCAATTCCATTATCCGTCTTGAAAAGTTTGCTACCGAGGGAAACCCTCCTTACAACTTTCCGCAAAATCCAAAATTGGGATGAGGTGCTGAAAATGGCTTATAGCGACTTTACACTAAGTAAATTTAAAAAGTCATTCAGCATCCACATTGATGAAGAAACTGATTTATGTGCCGACATAGAACCTTTACAGCCAAGCGAGAAACTCATAAATTCTTTAGAAGAAACGGCAGAACTGGCTTTAGCAATTAATACTGAAAAAGCTCGTTCAGAAATGATTATCACTCCAATTTTGTTGGAGGTAAGACGCAGGGCTAATTATCCAATTAGTTTGTTTTCGGGAACAGATTTTAATGTAGATGCCGAAAAAGGTCTAAATGGCTATTGTGATTTTATTATCAGCCGTGCTAAAGAGCAATTAACAATTAATGTGCCTGTGGTGGTTATTATTGAAGCGAAAAATGAAAATATTAAAGGTGGATTAGGTCAATGTGGGGCGACAATGTTGGCAGCACAATTGTTTAATCAACGAGAAGGAAATGATATTAGGAAAATTTATGGCGCGGTAACAACGGGGGATATTTGGAAGTTTTTGAAGTTAGAAGAAAACGATATATTTATTGATTTGAATAATTATTACATTAAAGAGATCGATAAGATTTTAGGGATTTTATCTCAAAGTGTTCAGGGAGAGATACCAGAATCGAGTTCGACTAACTAAACTATATTGGGTTATGCTCATTTGTCTAGAGCTACTTAAATTTGACTGTTGACTATGGCCTGGAACAATTTTTTACAGCCTGACTTGATTTTAGAAGGTTCAGTGTTGAACCTAACACCAGATATTATCCAAAAATACGGGCTTAAAGGGCTGGTATTGGATGTAGATGAAACTTTAGTACCCTTTAGAGTAGGGCTGGCTTCCCCAGAACTACAAGATTGGGTAAAGCAAATTCGCACCTGTACTGCATTGTGTTTAGTGAGTAACAACCTGAGTGAAGCGCGAATTGGTGGAATTGCGCGATCGCTCAACCTACCTTACTACTTAGGTGCAGCCAAGCCCTCCCGACGCAAAATTAGAGCAGCACTTAGGGGAATGGATCTACCAGTTCATCAAGTGGGGATGGTAGGCGATCGCTTATTTACGGATGTCATTGCAGGTAATCGCTTGGGGATGTTTACCATTCTAGTTGAACCGATTGTCCATGCAGACACAGCCCTGCGTTCTCATCCTGTCCGCAACTTTGAAGTTTGGATATCTGAAATACTGGGAGCTTCTATTACCCCCAAGAAAAGCAAGATTCACAAAACTTGACAAATCATCAGGAAAGTAAATCTAAAGAAATGGTTAAAGAATCTTACTGGAATCCAAAAATCGGGGATCATAAGTATTAATAACATAGGGTCAGCCAAAAAAGACCCTACAGCATACAAAATAAATATAAACCCGTAAAGCGTCAGCCTTCACTATAGAGGGATTGGCGCTTTACAAATTTAGTTAGGAGTTAGAAGTTATGAGTTATGAATTAAATTCAGCTCCTAACTCCTCACTCTTAACTCCTCACTTTTTAGATGTCATTAACAATTGTTGTCAAAATCGGCACTTCGAGCCTAACCCAACCAGAAACGGGACAATTAGCACTTTCTACCATTGCTACCTTGGCGGAAACACTCTGTTATTTAAGACGCCAAGGACACCGAGTGATTTTGGTTTCTTCTGGGGCTGTGGGAGTGGGTTGTGCGCGGTTGGGCTTAACTGAACGTCCCAAAGCGATCGCACTAAAACAGGCTGTAGCAGCAGTTGGACAAGGCAGGTTAATTCGGATATATGATGATTTATTTACTACCTTGCAACAGGCGATCGCTCAAGTATTACTCACTCGCAGCGACTTAGTACAGCGCAGCCGCTATCTCAACGCCTACAACACTTTTCAGGAACTATTAGCGCTGGGAGTGATCCCTATAGTCAATGAAAATGATACCGTAGCCATAGACGAACTGAAATTTGGTGATAATGACACCCTTT
The DNA here is from genome assembly GCF_035638895.1 of Nostoc sp. Taxonomy (GTDB): domain Bacteria; phylum Cyanobacteriota; class Cyanobacteriia; order Cyanobacteriales; family Nostocaceae; genus Nostoc. Next base: position 53,186 of record NZ_DASQZC010000394.1, read on the forward strand.
CGGCATTAGTCGCCAGCCTAGTAGAAGCAGATTGGCTATTTTTGCTTACCGATGTCGATAGATTGTACTCAGCCGATCCGCGTTCCGTACCAGATGCGCGGCCGATCGCTTTAGTGAGTAGCATTAAGGAATTAGCTCAATTACAAATACAAACAGGTTCTCAAGGTTCTCAGTGGGGTACTGGCGGTATGGTGACAAAAATTTCGGCTGCGAGAATTGCGATCGCTGCTGGAGTTCGTACCGTAATTACCCAAGGGCGATTTCCCCAGAATATCGAAAAAATTATCCAAGGTGAACTGATTGGGACGCATTTTGAACCGCAACCTGAACCAACTTCGGCGCGTAAACGTTGGATAGCTTATGGACTTTTACCTGCGGGTAAATTGTATTTAGATGAAGGTGCGATCGCGGCAATTTCTCTAGCAGGAAAATCCTTATTAGCAGCTGGAATTAAGTTAGTAGAAGGAGAGTTTCGCACACAGGACGCAGTGCAATTGTGTGATACCAACGGTAACGAAATTGCTAGAGGACTTGTAAATTACAACAGCGATGAATTGCAAAAGATTCGCGGCTGTCATTCGCGGGAGATTTCCGCAATTTTAGGCTATGCGGGTGTGGAAACCGTGATTCATCGGGATAATTTGGTTTTGATTTAGGATGGAAATAAGATAAATTTCATGAGTACTAACTGCGAGAGTAAAAAATATTATGACTCAAATGTTAGAAAATGCTGTTAACTTCCCAGAAGAACAACACTTCTTCAAACGTGGATTAAGTTGGGAACAGTTTAAAGCGATTCAAGCTAGCTTTGAAAATGTAGCAGGAGTGCGGTTGTTTTATTGTGAGGGAATCTTAGAAATTGTGAGTATTGGCAAGCCTCATGAGGCAATTAAGTGTTTGACTGGTTTGCTCTTGGGGCAGTATTTCTTGGAACAGGGCATTGAATTTTTCCCCACTGGGAGTTTTAGCCAGGTTATTCCTGAGATAGTGGAATATCAAGCAGATTTATCTTATTGCTTTGGAACGGACAAACCTGTACCAGACTTGTGCATTGAAGTAGTGATTACTAGCGGTAGTCCCATAAAGTTACAGAAGTACAAATTAATGGGAGTCCCGGAAGTTTGGTTTTGGGAAGATGGCACAATTGAAGTTTACTGCTTACGAGAACAAGAATATGAGAAAGTTGTTAAAAGTGAGCTATTACCAGAATTAGATTTATCCCTGCTCAATCGTTGTATTTTGTTGTCGTCTCCCTTGGAAGCGCTTAGAGAGTTTCGCCAGGGTATTCAACAGTAATAGTAGGCTTAAATAAAAGAAAATATTTGAATATCGCTAAAAATGTTAATTTTGACTGTGAGACTCATAATTAAAGAAAACAATAATCAAATCAGGTCATATAGCAATCCGATTTGATTTCTGAATCACTCGTAAAGGTAAGGGACTGGGGATTGGGGACTGGTGACTGGGAAGAAGGAATAAAGGTGTACTGAGTTTTGTTCAAAAATCAAATATGAGTCCTATAGTTTTTTATCTTTATATAATACGTGGTTTATTTCTCAAGAAAGATGTTTGCAAGCAAAATAAATTCAACACTAAAGAAGACTGTATAATTTAACAACTCATGACTTCCGACCAAGCCAATCCACTTATCGATTTCTCTCACGCCAAAGAACCTCCTCTCTCTCTTGATATCGATAAAGGTCAAGAGGCAGATCCCATTGAACCTGAAGAAGTTACTGGAGAGAGTAAGCTAAACCCTACTCCTGATGATTTCAATAGCGGAGATGAAGATCCAAGAATCGGGGGTAGTCAAATATTTAGTGGCAATATTTCAGCTGGTTAAATATTGCAATCACTAACTTACTCATCTCTATCTGAGTTAAGTACTCTGTCAATAAACTGTTGTAATCGTTCATAATGTGAACCTTTCCAATAAATGCGAT
>NZ_DASQZC010000395.1:0-1563 GCF_035638895.1 Nostoc sp.
TTTTTCGCTTGTCGGGCGTACTAAAGTTTTAACTAAACCCGTAATCGCCACAATCACAGAGGCAATTCCCCCAATCGACAATGAAGTTAAAATTGCCGCCGCCAGAATAATTTCAGTCGGACTGTATCCATCTCGCATCCAAGTAGATGGATTTTCTACCGATGTTGGCGAGGCGGGGATTAATTGCGAAGTTTGGGTGGTTTGATTGGAGTTGGCTGGAATTGTTAAGGCAGTTTTCATGGCTTGAATCTCTTTTAAATGTTTCTATGCAAATGATATTTCTGCCAGGAGAAGAAGAGATTCCATAGAAATAGAGACAAAGTAGAAAGAAGGTAGAAATTAAGTAGAATCGAGAAGCAATTTCACAACCTGTCTATGCAATGGGCTGATTTTCTAGCCAATGAAGCTGCTATTCATGGCTTATCCCCAGAGCAAACGGCAGCTTTTGTAGAGCGTTTAAAGACTGAAAACTCAGGGAAGAGTGAGGCAAAACTAGCCAGCGAGTTGAACATCGGTGCGGCTGCTTTCAAAAAGCGGATGACTGAGGTTTATGACAAGTTCGGCCAGAGTTATCCTGAGTTAGCCAATTCTGAAAGCCGGGGTAAGCTAGAAAAGTTACGGGCTTGCTTGACAGCAAAATATAATGGCGGGCAAGATGCCCACACCACAATTAAAGAAATTCATTTTACAGGACGCTACAGCGAAGCTGAAACCATGTATCAGCAAGCTTTGGCAATTTGTGAACGTACTTTAAATGTAGGTCATCCCGATACAATGATGCTTCGGGGAAGTTATGCAAGATTTTTAAGAGAAGCATATCACTAGCGATCGCACCCTTTCACAAAATTGTACCAAATTGATGCCACACAACAGTTGTAGTTCAAATTTTAGCAGCGATCTTCCCCTCATAACCAAAGGTACAGTAAAGAATAGAGCGTAGGCATAGCCCGTCGTAGACATTGTTTTGCGGTTTCAAATTCCAAACCCCAAATTTGAGAATAAATTTATGCGAATAGTACCAATCAAATTACCAAAAACAGTATTTTCAGCACTTCGTAGAAATCTTGAATAATTCATCTAAGAAATGCGAATTGCCGCAGCAGTTAATAGTATGAATTAGGTGACATATCACAAGCCAAAGCAGGAGAAATTGCTGGGCCAGTGTTGAATTTATTAATGCATTATCACGCTACCAAGTAAATTTTATGCAATATACTGCCCAGAGTTAGCCCAAGAACTGGCAAATGTCGATTAATTGTGTAACTATTAATTCTTCCCCTTTGATTGTTCTTCTGAAAAGTCAGCAAGCACAATTACTTCTACAATTATTTACATAAATTTTAGTTCCATTAGGTCTTTTTGAAGAAGTCACAACTGATGTTGCCTCAACACAATCACCCAATATTTCTTGGATACAAACACTAGAAGTTAATACTATTGCTCCTGTTGTAGCAGCTTGGGATTTAGGAAAGGGAGAATCACAAGTATTGAGTTTGGCACCAAAAAATTCAGGCTGTGCCGCTATTGTTGCCGATAGAGTAGCACAGCGTTGTGGTCAAGGTG
>NZ_DASQZC010000396.1:0-3624 GCF_035638895.1 Nostoc sp.
TCTTGCACAGCCGCCCTTACTTCTGGGCGTGGTGCATCTAGCATTCCCACTAGTCCCAACCATACCAAGCCTTGCTCGGATGTTTCGTCTGAACCTTCTGGTGGAATTTCTGCGAGGGGTTTGTAGGCAAAACCTAACACCCGCAAACCTTTACTCGCCATTTGGTCATTTTCTGCCAAAATTTTCTGGCGTTGTGATTCGGTTAAAGGGCTTGTGTCATTACCCAAATGAATTTGAGTGCAACGTGCCAAGGTTAACTCTGGAGAACCTTTGGTAAACATTAAGTAAGGTTCAGATTGGATAAAACTAGCGATCGCTGGGTCAATGCCTCTGGAAGATGCGTCACCTGTAGCGACTCCCTCCACCTGAGAAATTACGCTCATCCGCTTCCGTTCTGAGGAAAAGGGAAACTCCCTAACTCTGGGTAATTTACTGTTCCACTGGTCTTTTTCGATTCCAGTTTTTCCCGCCAGTGTTAACAATGCTCCCTCTGTGGGATCTCCCAAAATCGCCCAGTTACCTTGTTCTTTTTGCAACACCGAATCATTACAAATAGCACAGGCGACTGATAACGCTGAGATTTCTGGAGAGTCCTCTAGGGAAATTTTTTGACCATCTAACTGAAAATCTCCTGTGGGAGCATAACCTTCACCAGTGACGCGAAAAGTTTTGTTATTAGTGAAAACCGATTGCACCACCATTTTATTTTGAGTCAGGGTGCCGGTTTTATCAGAACAGATCGTAGTTACAGAACCCAATGTTTCCACTGCGGGAAGTTTGCGAATCAAGGCATTTTGGCGCACCATTCGCTGGGTTCCCAGTGCCAGTGTGACGGTAATTACAGCTGGTAAACCTTCTGGTACCACAGCAACCGCCATACTCAAGGAAATTTCCAAGAGTTCTTGGATGTTTTTAAAACCTTGATCCTTGATCACACCACCGACAACAACGATCGCTACGAGAATTAAAGAACCCGTAACTAGGACGTTACCCAGTTGAGTCATCCGTTGCTGTAAGGGCGTAGGCTCACTTTCCACCGACTGCAACATGGTGGCAATTTTGCCCAATTCTGTTGTCATTCCGGTGTTAGTCACCAGAACTTTGCCTCGTCCTTGGACGACTTCGGTTCCTTGAAAGACTGAATTGATGCGATCGCCTAAATCTGTTTCTTCTGGTAATTTTAGTGTTGCCTGTTTGTTGACAGCATGGGCTTCACCCGTCAGTGCCGACTCTCGTATTTGCAAATTAGACTGTTCTATCAAGCGTCCATCTGCGGCTATCTGCATCCCAGCTTCCAGCAGCATGACATCCCCTGGAACTAAGTCTTTGGCTGCTATCTCCACCAGTCTAGTGTCGCGCATCACTCGCACTAAGGGAGAAGTCAGTTTTTTCAGGGCTGCTAGGGCTTTTTCGGCACGGCTTTCTTGGACATAGCCGAGTATGCCGTTGAGAATGACAATTGCTAGGATAGCGATCGTATCTTTAAATGGCACTTCACCAGGCTTTAAAGTGCCATTTCGCCAACCCCATAGGTCTATAAGCCCAGAAATGAGAGCTACGCCAATCAGCATCAACAACATAATGTTCTTGAACTGATCCAGCAGAATTTCCCAAGTACTACGGCCAGCAACTTCTTGTAATTCGTTGGGCCCGTACTTTTGCAATCTCTGTTGAATTTCTTGGGGTGTTAAGCCACTGTCTGCATTACTATCGAGCAGGTCTAGTGCTTTATCAACTTCTAAACTATGCCAAACGGCGGCACCTTCAGGCAGAGAATTAGCAGACATCGTGTAGTTCACAGCAAATGGTTACAAAGTTTGATCATAATTTAGCGATGGCAGGAATTCCATCTCCTAAAGTTACAATAAGGCGATCGCCCAGTTGTATGAGTGTATCTGTAATTATTAACATTTGTAAATTCTTTCTCTTTTGAGATAGTATTATTTCTCACGAAAGAGTTTTTCGGAAGACATTCTACCGATAATTGTAAGTAATAGAGCTTTGAAGCTTTGTTAAAAACCTCATGCCACAATTAATTTTAGGCTGCCATTGCGTTCATTTTCATTCAGCCAATAGCTAGGATGCATGGCACAATTGCATTTCTTCTCTACGAGACGCTACGCGAACATTTTGAATTTTGCCCAAAGTTGAGCCAGTCGCTTGCGTATTTACGCGCTCAAGCGAACTGGGGTGCCAGTAGGGTTTCCCGACCTAGCAAACTTTTTAAGCTGAATTTTGAATTTTGAATTGTCCAGGCGTGCTAAATCATTGAATAAATATGCTTAATATGAGTTTTACACTCCCCACGATCGCAAGCCAGATGTTTGGGCAAAAAACAATTCGACCGCTTACTGCTGCCACCCTGTGTGGCATTACTTTCATTAAAGATAGGCTGATTGCCATTGACAGTATTAAAGGGCATCTACTGGAGATTGATCCCACCTCTGACAACAGCAAAATTCTTAATGCCCATCAAGTTAAAGAATTTACTGATGTCACTGGTCTAGCCGCGTGGGAAGATACCCTATGGGTGAGCCGAGAAAATAGTGTTTACTTGTGCAAGCTCAATGCTTTGGGTCTGGAACATTTTGTAACATTGCCTTATCCTGTTGACGGCGTTGCTGTTTGGGAAACAACAGTTTATATCAGCTGCCAAAGGCTAGGCTACATTCTGATTTATGACGGTGAAACGCGAAAAGAGATTACTAGGTTTTATGCCCCAGGCGTTGGGATAGAGAACTTAGCAGTCACCCAGGAAATGCTGTGGATTTGCGATCGCACTGAACAATCAGTTTATGCGATGGATAGGGCTACAGGAGAACTTCAATTCAGCGTCCTGACACCCTTTGAATGTCCTACAGGCATAGCGATACATAAAAATGCCGAAACAGGCAAAGAAAGTATTTACGTCGCCTACGCCTCAGAGGAGGCTTATATCCGGGACAACCCAAATGCCGATCCTAGTCATGAGCTAACATTCCGCGATCGCACTTTCATTCACCCCCTGTATTATCATTACGATCCAGATAAGCGCTACGCCCTCTCTAACGGCTATCTGATTGAAATGTCCTACGCTGAGGAAATTGCACCCTTAGACGAGGTTTATTTACCTGATGTCGAATGGCGCATCGCCTTACCATCGGAAACTGAGCGTCAAAAGGTGAAACACGTTGAAGCCATTGGTATACCTTTTACTGAAGAAGTGGTACAAGGGCAACGTGTAGCAGTGTTTAAATTTGATTCTCTTGCCCCAGGTGAACGGCATATATTTGGCTGGAAAGCACTTTTAGAAGTTCGCGGGATTAAGTATCGCATCACACCTAGAGATGTGGAAGATATACCTAAACTTTCCTCAGAATTAGAAACACGCTACCTAGTGGATGACGACGATTTAGCAATGGATACTACCATTGTTCGCCGTGCCGCCAGAGAAGCGATTGGTTCTGAAACCAATGTGCTGCGGAAAATGCACAGCATCCGCAACTACGTCTATGATGAGTTGTCTTATGGTATTAAACCTTACATTGACACGCCAGATACAGTTTTAGAACGGGGCGTTGGTTCCTGTGGCGAATATGTCGGCGTTTTACTTGCCCTATCCCGTTTAAATGGCATCCCCTGCCG